>DASQGA010000287.1:0-2920 GCA_035632855.1 Gaiellaceae bacterium
TCCGCGGGAGCGAGATCGTCCGCATCGGCCCGCAGGACGGCGAGGTCCGAAAGCGGGTCGGAGCCGACCACCTCGAACTCGCACTCGCGCCCGTCGGGGAAGGAGGCGCGTCCGTTCCCGCTCGTTCGCGCGACCACGTGCGCGGAGCTGAGCATGAGACCGTCCGGCGTGACCACGACAGCCGAGCCGCCGCCGTCGAGGACGCGACCTCCCCGGACACGGCGTGCGACGCGCAGGCTTGCGACCGAGGGCGCCAGGCGCTCCGCAACCTGGGTGACCACGCGCGAGTAGGCGTCGAGCGCCTCGGCGTCGGGAGGGGCGGCGCTATCGTCCCCGGGTCGCTCGGGGCCGAGGATCGCGTCGACGAACAGAACCTCCGCCATCCGGTCAAACTAGCAATGCGCTTCCACGCTGCCGCGATGCTGAAGGAGGGGAGATGTCCGAGGTCGAGACGAGTCGAGATGGCGCCGTCCAGACGATCACGCTCAACCGGCCCGACGTTCTGAATGCCTTCAACGCGGCCATGCACAAGGCGCTCGCGGCCGCTCTGAAGGACGCACGCGATGCCGAGGTGCGGGCAGTCGTGCTCACCGGCGCCGGGCGGGGCTTCTGCGTCGGCCAGGACCTGCACGAGTTCGAGGGCGGGCCGGGGGACATCGGCGAGCGGCTACGGTCGCAGTACCACCCGAACGTCCTTGCGATCCGTGCACTCGAGAAGCCCGTGATCGCGGCTGTAAACGGGCCTGCGGCAGGCGCGGGCCTCTCGTTCGCGCTCGCGTGCGACGTCAGGATCGCCTCCGATGCCGCGAGCTTCGTGCCGGCCTTCGTGCACGTCGGGCTCATCCCGGATTCGGGCGGCTCGTTCTTCGCCGTCCGGCTCCTCGGCCAGGCCAGGGCCTTCGAATGGCTGACCTCCGGGCGCAAGCTGAGCGCGGCCGAGGCGCACGCCTGGGGTCTCGTTTCGGAGGTGGTGGAGGGGGATCGCCTTTCCGCCCGCACGGCGGAGCTCGCCGAGACGGCCGCGGCCATGCCAACCCGCGGCATCGGCATGACAAAGCGCCTCCTCGATGGAGCTACGACCAGGACGCTCGGCGAGCAGCTCGAGCTCGAGGCCCAGCTCCAGACGGTGGCGACGCAGAGCGAGGACTTCGCCGAGGGAGTCGCGTCGTTTCTCGAGAAGCGAAAGGCCCGCTTCAAGGGCCGCTAGGCGGTGACCCTCTTAGGCCGAGACGGCTGACCAGGTGAACGAGGCGCCGGCGGAAAGGCCCTGGAGCTCGTTTCCGGCCGTGCTAGGGAGTGCGACGTTCAGCTTGTACGTGTGAGCCTTGGCCGGAGCGAACATGCCGAGGGCTTCACGTTCGAGGCCTGCGAGCGGGCCTCGGTAGGCGATTCGCCCCGTCTCGTGGGCCACCGTGAGGACAGGCTCGAAGCGAGCTTCGCGTCTCCGCTCACTGCAGCCGAAAAGGTCAGTGTTCCGTCCGGCCTTAGGCCTGGACGGCAGTCCAGGTGAAGCTGCTGCTCGCGGACGAGCCCTGGAGGAGGTTGTGGCCGGAGAGGGTGCCGGTCGCGAAAGCGTTGGACGCGATCCTCACCAGGGTGGCCGTGAAGTTCGCATACGTCCCGCCGAGCGCGCCGACGGAGATGACTCCAACAGCGAGAACCGAGAGCATGGTCTCCTGGCGATGAGAGCTTTGAGGTGCCGCATGGGGTGTCCTTTCTCGTTGGCTAGACGCATCATGAGCTGGCTAGGGAGGCAACGAGGGGGCGTTCCCGTGTGGCCGAGGTATGGACGGGCCCTCGCAAGCCGGCTAGATGACTGGCGTACAACGGGCGAGGGGGCCTTTCGGCCCCCTCGCGTGCTCCACCGTTGAGTCTCGGACTAGAGGCTAGCGGTCGTGATCGTCGTCGTCATCCCCGTGGAGGTTCGCCGCGGCGAGTGCGTCCACGATCCCGTAACCGTAGAAGCCGTTGTAGCTGCGCGAGCCCTCGCAGAAGGCGTCGAACTCGGTGAGTCTCGGCCTCGGGCAGGCGTGCTCCCGAGCGCTCTTCTTGAGGATTCGCTCGGTCTTGTCCGGATCGAGCTTCAGGCCGCCAAGCTTGCGGTCACGCTTGCCGAACTCGCTGATGATCACCGCGGCCACGCCCGTGGCGTGCGGTGAGGCCATCGACGTGCCCTGCAGGTACGCGTAGTACACGCAGCTTCCGTCAAGTTGGCGTACGCAGATGATTCGATCCGAGATCGGATCGCCGGTCACCGGGTCGACGTCCGGCTTCCCGTTCCCTTCGATGTCGCCGGTGAGGGCGACGAACGTGGACCAGGTGGAGAGGATCCGGTTCTGCGGATTCGCCAGGCCTGTGTTGGTATCGAGCGAGTCCCCGCCGGGAGCCGCCACGAAGGCGTGCCCGGCGCCGTAGTCCGAGTAGAACGACTTCCGCTCACTCGGGCCGAGTGCCGTCACGCTGAGGACGTTCTTGCCCTCGGTCGGCAGGTCGAGACAGCGCGGCGGGACCAGGCGCTCCTTCTCCGTGCCGAGCGGGAAGTCGGGGCTCCCGCCATCGATCGCCGGCTTGCTGTAGTCCTGTCCGCCGTTCCCCGCCGCGGCGATCAGGGTGACACCGTGCCGGTGTGCGTATTTGAGCGCCCGCTGCATCGCCTCGATAATCGTCCGCTGCTGTAGCTGCTCGGCTGGCGAGTCGTCCGGATGGGCCTTGCAGTTGAAGAGCCAGGGGTCAACGAAGTAGCTCATGTTGACGACGTCGATCCCATGGTCGCCCGCGTACGTGAGCGCGTCGACCGAGGGCTGCAAGAAGAAGAAGCCCGAGTCCTGGCCCGCACGGAGGTTGACGAGGGTGACCTTTGGCGCGACGCCCGCAATGCCGAGCCCGTTCGCGGCCGCGGCGACCGTGCCGGCGACGTGCG
>DASQGA010000288.1:0-12858 GCA_035632855.1 Gaiellaceae bacterium
CAGCTCATGGTCAAGGAGCTCGAGGACGCGCCGCGCGACGAGACCGCCGTGCTCCTCGATGCAGACGGCGGCGCCGTGGTCGGAGATCCGCCCGACTCGACGTTCGAGCTCCAGGTGCGCGCCGCCGGCTCGATCCTGCTCGCGCAGGCCAAGCGTGCGCGCCGCTCCTCCCTCATCGTCAACGCCCGTACCCCGTGCTACCAGCGGGTGCACTCGTTCGAGGGGGACTGGCACCTGGCGCTCGAGATCCTGGCCGCGGTCGAGCCGGATGGTCATCTCGCCGCCTCGACGCTCGTCGCGGACGAAGCGGGGGCGGCAGCACGGGCGCTCGAGCTCACGGTCGTGACCGCTTCTCTCTCACCGAAGCTGATCGAGCAGCTCCTGCAACGCGCGGGCGCACACCATCCGGCCACGATCGTCTACGTCGATCCACGGAGCTTCGGCACCGCGCCGAACCGACCGGATCACGATGCGAGCGGCCACCTCATCCGCCTCGAGCGGGCAGGTATCGCGGTGGCGATCCTGCGGCGCGGCGACGACCTGGCGGAGAAGCTCTCGGGGACCGCCCGCGCGGGAGTGGCGGTTGGCTAGGGCGCTGACTGCGTTTTCCCTCGCCGCGGCGCTCGCCGCGGTGAGCTGGTTCAGGCTCGAGCAGCGCGACGTGCCGCTTAGCGCCCTCCTCGGGGTGATCGGAATCGCGCTTTTGCCGACGATCGCGATCGCGTTGGGGCGGCGGCGGACGGTTGTCGCCGGAATCCTCGTGCTCGCGACGATCTTCGCGGCTGGAGTCGCCTGGGGGGTCTCGCCGCTCGAAGCCCGGCCGGGGCAGGGCCATGACTTCTTCGGGCCGGTCTTGGGCGCCGCGCGGGACGGCCTGCAGGACTTCTACGACGCCACGCTCCCGTTCGACCGGGTCGACTATCCGACCATGCACGGGCTCGTCTTAATCGCCATCTTCGGCTTCTCGGCGCTGGTGGGGATGCTGGCCGCTGCGAAGCGTCCGGTCGCAGCCGGACTCGCGCTTCTCGTTGGGGTGGGGTGGCCTGCGACGCTGCTCCCGGGCGACAACCCGCTTTTCGCCGGAGCGCTCGCACTCGCGGGAATGCTCGTCATCCTGTTTCTCTTCCGGGCTCGGGGCATGACCCTCCGCGGGCTAGCTCCCGCCCTCGTCGTCGGCGGCCTGCTCGTGCTCGTCGCCGTGGGCGCGTCTTCGACCGAGGCCGTCGCCAAGGGGGCGTTCCTCCGCTGGCAGCAGTGGGATCTCTACGACCGGCCGGACAAGGCGGTCAGCGTCTCCTACGTCTGGGCGTCGAACTACGACGGGCTTCGGTTCCCGAAGAAGAAGACGGTCGTCATGCGGGTGCAGGTCGACGGGCCCCGCCGCCCGCTCTACTGGCGCGCCACGGTGCTCGAGGACTACAACGGCGGGAACTGGAACGAGACGGGTGATCTGAGCGAGCCCAACGCGTCGCGGGAGGAGATCGACGTCGGCAGCGACGACCCGCTCCTTCCCCGCGCGGGCAAACGGAGGGCGAACTGGGTCCAGCAGGAGATCACGATCCAGGCGCTCCGGGACAACCACCTGATCGCATCGGCGCAACCTGTGCGGTGGCGTCCGGGCACGAGCTCCAACTACCAGACGGGCCCGAGCGGCGCCGTGACCCTCGAGCAGAGCTTGCGCCAGGGCCAGAAGTACACCGCCTGGAGCTATGCGCCCAAGGCCAAGCCGAGCCAGCTTGCGAACGCCGGAACGGCCTATCCCGACGAGCTCGACGTGCGGTACTTCGAGCCGCTCTCCGGAATCCAGGTGCCGGAGTTCGGCATAGCCGAGCGTGAGCGCTTCATGAACAGCCTCTTTGCCACGACGAGCGACTCGTTCCTCACTGCTCACCGCGGTCTGTACCAGACCGCCACCACGCTGACACGGGAGTCCCCGACGCCGTATGCCGCCGCGGCCGTGTTGGAAGCGTGGTTTCGAAACTCGGACGGAGGCGGGTTCACGTATGACGAGACTCCGCCGGAGTCGCCCTTCGGGGAGCCCCCGTTGGTTGCCTTTCTGAAGGACAAGCGCGGGTACTGCCAGCACTACGCGGGCGCCATGGCGCTGATGCTTCGGTTCGTGGGCGTGCCGGCGCGGGTCGCGGCGGGCTTCACGAGCGGCCGCTGGGATGCCGACCGGCACGAGTGGACGGTGACCGACCACAACGCCCATACGTGGGTCGAGGTGTTCTTCCCCGGCCGCGGCTGGCTGGCGTTCGACCCGACCCCGGGGCGGGGGAATCTCGACGCCGAGTACTCCGCGACCGCGGCTGCGTTCGACGGACCGGATGGCGCGATCGCTGGGCTTCCGGGCGCGTTCGCGGCGGCCCTCGGATTTCAGTACTACGAGAACCTCACGGCGGACAACAGCGGCGGGACGATCAGGAACCGGCGAAACGAGGCTCGCGCGGCCGGGCCCGCCTCCGCTGTCGAGGATCCGAATGCGACCGCGGGGGAGAGCGGAGACGGAGGCGGTGCGGCCTTGCTCCGGCTCGTCCTTCTGCTTGCGGGCGGCGGCGCGCTCTTGCTCGTGGCCGCCAAGACGGCGCGGCGCCAGCTTCGCTTCGCCTCGAAGGACCCGCGCCGGATCGCTTCGGCCTGTCGCAGCGACCTCGTCGGCTATCTGGCCGACCAGGGTGTCGAGGCCCCCCCGAGCCTGACCCTGTCCGAGCTCGGGGAGCTGGTGGAGACGGAATTCGCCGTCGATTCGGACCCGTACGTCCATAGCCTTTCGAGAGCCCGGTTCGGGCCGCCAGCGGAGTCAGGGCCCGCGAATCGCCGAGCCCACCGCGAGCTCAGGCTCCTGCGCCGCGAGCTCGGGCGGCAGTTGAGTTTCGGGCGCCGCCTCCGCGGAACACTCAGCGCTCGCTCGCTCACTTCCTGAGGCCTCTAGTGCAGCCGAGCGGAGTCGTGCTGGCTGCCGGCGAGGGGCGGCGGCTTCGCCCCCTGACCGAGCGCTGGCCGAAACCCGTCCTCCCGATCGACGGACGCCCCGTGATCGCGAGCCTTCTGCTGGAGCTGCGGACCGCCGGTCTGACCGAGGTCACGGTGGTCGTCGGGCACCTCGCCGAGCAGGTCGAGCACCTCCTCGGCGACGGCTCGGGGTTCGGCCTCTCGATCCGGTACGCTAGGCAGCCCGCTCCGGACGGGTCCGCGGACGCCGTCAGGCGGGCTCTAGAGGCGGGCGCGGAGCCGCCTCTCCTCGTGGTCGGAGCCGACACGGTCTTCACGCGCGGCGACATCCAGACGGCGGCGTCAGCCTGGTTGGCGTCCGGAGCGTCCGGAGGCCTGGGCGTGCGTCCCGTCCCACCGGCGGAGCTTGGGCGCCGCGCGCCCGTGCGCGCCTCGGGGGGACTCGTCACCGCGCTCGGCGGCGAGGCGGACGACCGTGCCGGAGCGCGCAAGCTCGCAGCCGCACCTCTCTGGTTCCTCAACCATCGTTTCGCAGGCTGCCTCGAGGGGCTTCCGGGCCCGCCCTACGAGCTGGCGGAAGCCGGGCGGCGACTCCTGGAGGCCGGTGAGACGATCCTGGCGCTCGAGCTAGGGCCGACTCGCGACATCACGCATCCCGAGGATGTCGTCCGGCACAACTTCCCCTATCTTCGGTAAAAACTGAAGCGATGACCGAGACGACGTACGACCTCTACCGGAGGGGGCGCGACCACCTAGCCGCAGGGCTGAACGCACAAGCCACTGTCGCGCTCGAGAAGGCCAAGAAGCGTGAGCCGGCGAAGGCGTCGATCCGCGAGGCGCTCGGGATCGCGTACTTTCGGATCCGGCGCTTCGCCGAGGCCGAGCGTGAGTTCCGCGAGATGCTCGAGATCGCACCCATCGACCACTACGCCCACTTCGCACTCGGGCGCTGCCTCGAGAAGCAGGGACGTCCCGACGAGGCTGCGGGGCACTACAAGCTGGCTCGCTTCTTCCGGCCGCAGAGCCGGGACTACCAACGTGCGCTCGAAGGCCTACGCCGCTGACGCTCAGCTAATCCCTGTACCGCCCGGCGAGCTCCCGTCCCCCGATGACGAGCAAGGCGATGAACATCACCCCGGCGGCGGTAAAGGCCAGTGGTGACCAGCCGGCGTCGACATCCGAGGCGATCGCGAGGTTCGGCGCCCTCGGCTGCAGGAGGAAGTCCGCCGGACGGACCGAGTTCTCGGGCGCGACCACGGCCCCGTTCTCTCCTCCTGCCTGGCCGCCGCTCGTCTCGCTCTGCCCGGAGGGAGATCCCGCCTCCACGGTCGAGCCAGTGCTCGGGGGCTCGCCGCTTTCGACGGCGAACGCGGCGATCGCGGCACGGCCCTCGGCGGCCTCTTCGCCTCGACCGCAGGTTGATTTCTGGGCGCTCGCGGAGCGGACGCTCTGCCCTGGCGCGACCACGACGACGGTCTCGCGCTTGATCGAGGTGGTCCGCTGGCCTTGCACCGCCGTGGCCCGGATTCTGTACGTCCCCGCGCCGAGAGAACGGCCGTCGATTCGGCCTGAGAACCTGAACAGGTTCTTCCCCTGGCTGCCCGCACGCATGAATCCCCCGACGCCGCGGCAATCCGGGGCGACCTGGACGATGGAGAAACCGACCATCGACGCGTTCGAGAGCCAGACGACGAGTGTCGTCCCGCGCTTGCCCTTCCCGCGGGTTCGGAACTTCGGCGGGCGCGACTCGAAGCGGCGGACCGTGCCGGATCCCTGGCGCTTCGCCTTCCCGCTGCCGTTGCCGGCGGCTGATTGCTGACCCGAGGAGCCGAGGCTCGAGGAACTACCGCCCGAGCCACCCTGACTCGAGACCTGATTCCCGGAGCCGCCGCCGGAGCCTCCCTGACTCGACGACTGCCCGGAGGCGCTGCCGCCTGTTCCAGACGAGCCCGACGACGAAGAGCCCGAAGAGCCACCCGACGACCCGCTTCCGGGAAGGCTCGGCGCCGAGGGCGTCGAGACAGGTGACGAGGGTGAGGTCGAGGGCGTGTTCGGAACCGAAGGCACGGGGTTCGTGACCACAGGTGGATTGACAGGCGGCACCGGGACAGTCGGCACCGGGACAGTCGGCACCGGGACAGGGACCGCAGGCACGGTGACAGGCGGGACCGGCACAGTCGGAATCGGGTCAAGTGCGAACGCCTGTGTGGAGCCGATCGCAAGCAGTACTGCCGCTCCGAGAACGCTCAAAGCTCCCTTTAACATGTTTCGTCCCCCCGCAGTCTAGGTCCGCAGATCCCCGGCTCAAACTCCCTATCCCCAGGTCGCGGGGTAGTGAAACCTTGGCAGCTGGCCCAATTCCGCCCGGTTGCAACCACGAGCCCGGAGGGCTGAGCTGCCGGGGGCCCGGCCCGACGGGTCTCGACGCCGCTGCTATCCTTCCGAAACCACATTTCCCCGCTTGGAGAAATGGGCGCGCGGCGCCCATTTTTTGCGAGAGGACAGCAAATGACCCAGGTTCACGAGAGAGAACGAGAGCTCCATCGCGAGGTCGAGGAGGCGATCGAGAGTCGCCTGCCTGACGTCGAGGTCGTGGCCGTCGAGCTCGGCGGCCCCGAGCGGCTCTGCGTCTACATCGACCATCCGGATGGCGTCGACCATGCGCTCTGCGAGCAGGTGACGGGCGCACTACGCGGATATCTCGACCGCTATCGCCTCGACGTCTCGTCTCCGGGCCTCGCGCGGCCGCTTCGGAAGCCGGAGCATTTCGCAGCGTCGGTCGGGCGCAAGGCCGCGCTCAGAACTGCAGTCGAACTCGAGGGTCGGAGGCGCTTCCGGGGGGAGATCGTGGCGGCGGACGAGCAGCAGCTCCGGATCGCGACCGGGGAGCGGGAGTTCGAGGTCCCCTACGACGCGATCGTGCGAGGAAATTTGATCGACGAAGGGCTGGAGCAGCGATGAGCCGAGAGATTCTGGAAGCAGTCAGAGAGATCGAGCGAGACAAGGGCATCGAAACGGGGACCCTGATCGCAGCCCTCCGGGACGGGCTGCTGGCGGCGTACAAGAAGACGCCCGGCGCCTCCCGACACGCGGCGGTCGAGATCGACGGGAACGGCGACTTCCGAGTGTTCTCGATCGAGCTGCCGCCCGACATCGAGAGCCGCCTCATCGAGGAGGCCCGAGAGCGGACCCTCGAGGAGCTCGAGCGGCTCGAGATCGAGAACGGCGAGCGCTCGCACACCCTGATCTCGGACGATGACCTCGACATCGACTGGTCGGACGTACCTCCGCAGCAGGTGCAGCGCGCCGACGTCACCCCGGAGAATTTCGGCCGCATCGCCGCGCAGACGGCCAAGCAGGTCATCCAGCAGCGGATCCGAGAGGCCGAGCGGGCGATGATGTATGACGAGTACGTCGACCGAGTCAGCGAGGTCGTGACGGGAATCGTCCAGCAGGCGGGGGACCGGAACAACGTGCTCGTCGACCTCGGGAAGGTCGAGGCGCTCCTCCCACGCTCAGAGCAGGTGGACGGTGAGCGCTACGAGCAGGGCAGCCGGATCAAGGCCGTGATCACCGAGGTGAGGTCAGGGACCAAGGGCCCGCAGGTGATCCTGTCGCGGCGCGATCCTGAGCTCATCAAGACGCTCTTCGAGCTCGAGGTGCCGGAGATCGCGGATGGCCTGGTCGAGATCCGCGGCGTCGCGCGCGAGCCCGGCTACCGGTCGAAGATCGCGGTCGAGTCCCATGCGCAGGGGGTCGATCCGGTCGGCGCGTGTGTCGGCCCGCGCGGCTCCCGTGTCCGGATGGTCGTCTCGGAGCTTCGAGGCGAGAAGATCGACATCATCCCGTGGAACAACGAGCCTGCTCGCTTCCTCGCGAAGGCACTCTCGCCGGCCCGTGTGCGCGAGGTGCTGGTCGACGACGATTCTCGTGAGGCGACCGTCATCGTCCCGAACGACCAGCTCTCGCTAGCGATCGGGAAAGAAGGCCTGAACGCTCGCCTGGCGGCGCGCCTGACCGGTTGGAAGGTCGACATCCAGTCCGAAGCCGAGTTCGCCCAGGCCGAGGCCGACGCCGCATATGGAGGCGGTGTCGACGAGGAGTTCTCCGGACGCTGCGCTGCGCTGCTCTCGAACGGGAAGCGGTGCCCGAACGCGGCACTTCCCGCGTCACGGTATTGCGGCATCCCCGCCCACCGGGAGCTCGCCGCGCGCGAAGAGGCCGGTGAGACTCCGGCTCCCGAGGAAGCCGTTCCGGTCGCAGGCCCCGAGGAGCTCGAGCCAGTGGAGGGCGATCCGAGCGGAGAGGAGACGGCCGAGGCTGCGTCCACCGAGGAGCCCGTACCGGTGGACAGCGCGCCGACCACCGAGGGTGCGGACGCGCTCGAGTCGACCGAGGAGCCAGAAGCGGTGGACGGCACCCCGACCCCTGCTGCGGCTGTGGACGAGACCGTCGAAGTACCTACCGGGCCGAACAAGGAGGGCGAGAGCGCTGCCTCGTGAGCGCGCCGATCAGGACCTGCGTCGGGTGCGGTCGGAAACGCCCACAGGCCGAGCTCCTTCGCTTCGTAGCGCCCCAGGGCACGCTGGTTCTCGACCCGTTGAGGCGAGCAACCGGGCGCGGCGCCTACACGTGTCCCCGCATCGCCTGCCTGGAGCGGGCAACGGCTCGCCAGGCGTTCGCGCGGACACTCAGGCGGCGCGTGACCGTCGTCCGGCCCTTGGACAGGTTTCTGGAGGAGGGCTAGGCTAAAGGGCTATGGCTGACGGCAAAAACCGCCCCAACAGACCTCTTCGGCCGCGAGCCGGAGGCTCCGGTCGCCGTAAGCGCCGCGTCGTCATCGACTCGGGCGCAGCGCGGCCGCGTCCCGACCGTCCAGGCCAGCGCGAAGCTCCGCGAGCCCCGCGCGAGACCGCGCCTCCCGCTCCACCGCCGACCGGCAAGGTCACCGTCGCCTCCGGAGCGACGGTGAAGGAGTTGTCGGCCGCGTTCGGCGTCCCGGTGCCGCAGATCATCAAGATCATGATGGGGGTCGGGGAGATGGTCACCATCACCCAGTCCCTGGCGGACGAAGCGATCGAGCTGATCGCGACCGAGCTGGAGCGCGAGGTCGAGGTCAAGCATGCAGACGAGGAAGAGTTCGAGCCCGAGGTCTACGAGGACAGCGAAGAGGATCTGAGCGCAAGGCCCCCGGTCGTGACGATCATGGGCCACGTCGACCACGGCAAGACGACGCTCCTGGATGCCATCCGCAAGTCGGCGGTCGTGGAGACCGAGGCGGGCGGCATCACCCAGCACATCGGCGCCTACCAGGTCGATCACAACGAGAGACGCATCACGTTCCTCGACACACCAGGCCACGAGGCCTTCACCGCCCTGCGTGCGCGCGGCGCCAAGGTGACTGACATCGCCGTCCTCGTCGTCGCGGCGGACGACGGCGTGAAGCCGCAGACGCTCGAGTCGATCAGCCACTCGCGCGCGGCCGAGGTGCCGATCGTGGTCGCCGTCAACAAGATCGACACCGAAGGCGCGAATCCAACCCGCGTCCGCCAGGAGCTCGTCCAGCAGGAGCTCCAGCCGGAGGAGTGGGGGGGAACGACGCAGTATGCAGACGTATCCGCGAAGAACGGCGAGGGCCTCGACGAGCTCCTGGAGAAGATCCTTCTCGTCGCGGACGCGGAGCTCGAACTGACCGCGAACGCGAAAGCAGAGGCTTCCGGCCCGATCATCGAGAGCCGGCTCGACGTCGGCCGTGGGCCGGTGGCGACGATGCTCATCCAGCGCGGCACCTTGAAGGTCGGGGACGCGATCGTCGCAGGCGATGCCTGGGGAAAGGTGCGCGCGCTCCACGACTATCGGGGCGAGCGCGTCAAGGAGGCCGGCCCTGGGACGCCCGTCGAGATTCTCGGCTTCGACAAGCCGCCGGGCGCCGGCGAGTACGCAAAGGTGGTCGAGAACGACCGCCAGGCGCGCCATTTCGCGGGTCTCCGCGGCCAGCGGCTCCGCGCGGAGCAGATGTCCAGGAGCGCCAAGAAGAGCGTCTCGCTCGAGGACCTCTTCACCCAGATGGAGGCAGGCGCCCTCAGGGAGCTGAACGTGATCGTGAAGGCCGACGTCCAGGGCTCGGTCGAGGCGATCGTCGGCGAGCTCGGCAAGATCCACCATCCCGAGGTCGGCGTCACCGTGATCCACACCGGCATCGGCGCGATCTCCGAGAGCGACATCATGCTCGCCTCCGCGTCGAACGCGATCGTGCTCGGCTTCAACGTGCGCCCGAACGCGGAGGCACGCGCGCTGGCGGAGCGCGAGGGAGTCGACCTTCGCACCTACCGCGTCATCTACCAGCTCACCGACGAGATCCAGCAGGCGCTCGTTGGCATGCTGGCACCGGAGCAGGTCGAGGAGACGCTCGGCGAAGTCGAGGTGCGTGCTCTCTTCCGCGCTTCGCGCGTCGGCGTAATCGCGGGGTGCTACGTGACGAGCGGCGTCATCCGCCGAAACGCCAAGATCCGCGTGATCCGAGACGGCACCGTCGTCTACGAGACCACGATCGCGAACCTGAAGCGCTTCAAGGAAGACGCGCGAGAGGTGCAGGCCGGCTTCGAGTGCGGCATCCTCCTCGACGGCTTCAACGACGTGAAGGAAGGCGACGTGCTCGAGGCCTACGAGACGCGCGAGATCGAGCGCACCGACCTCGAAGTCGCCGGCAACGGCCAGCCCGCCGCCGCGGCCGAGGCGGAGGCAGAGGCCGAGGCGAGCACGTAGGGCTCTGGCCGTGGGCGCCGGCTACGTCGGCATCCTGTCGGTCGAGCTCCACTTCCCGGACAACCATTCCCTGAAGGGGAAGCGGAGGGAGCTCCTCGCCGCCAAGGCGCAGCTCCACCGCCGCTTCGGGGCATCCGTGGCAGAGGTCGACCATCACGACGTCTGGCAGCGTGCCCGGCTCACACTCGCGTGCGTGGCTCGCGGTCATACCGAGGTCATGGAGCTCCTCGACGCAGCTGAGCGCTATCTCGGCGCGCAGGCGTTCGAGCTCGTCCGCACCGAGCGGGAGGTCGTTGCCCCCGATGGGTGAGCGCATGCGCCGGGTCAACGAGGCCCTCCGCGAGGTGCTCTCCGAGGGGATCGGCGAGCTCAAGGACCCACGGATCGGCTTCGTGACCGTCACCGGTGTGAGGGCGAGCACCGACCTTCGGCAGGCGACCGTGTTCGTCAGCGTGTTCGGTTCGGAGAAGAAGCGCGAGGCCACTCTCGCCGGCCTCGAGTCCTCGCGGGCGCCCCTGCAGGCGCGCGTGAACCGGGAGCTCCATCTGAAGCGAACTCCGCAGTTGAGGTTTGAGTACGATCAGACGATAGAGGAGGGCGTCCGCCTCTCAAAGCTCATCGATGAGCTCTCTCCAGACGAACCCGACGCAGGCTGACCTGCGAAAGATCGCCGACGCGATCAGGTCTCAGGACCGTTTCGTCGTGACGACCCACGAGAACCCCGACGGCGACGCGCTCGGTTCGCTCGTGGCGACGACGCTCGCGCTCCGCGAGCTCGGCAAGGACGCCGTCATGTACCTCTTCGGGGAGGTTCCGCTCCCGCGCGAGTACCGCTTCATGGCCCTCGACGACCTGGTGCGCACCGTTCCGGACGACGTGTCCGAGCGGGTGCTGGTCGCGGTGGACGCCGCCAACGAGAGCCGCCTCGGGCCGGAATACCGACAGCTGCTCGACGCCGCGCCGCTCGTCATCGACATCGATCATCACCACGACAACTCCCGGTTCGGAGATCTGAACCTGATCGTCGCGGATGCTTCGTCGACGGGTGAGATCCTGAGGGACCTCCTCGCTGAGCTCGGCGTCGACCTGACTCCGCGGATCGCCGAGGCGCTCTACATCGCGATCGTGACCGACACCGGGCGCTTCCAGTACGCGAACACGACCGCGAAGGCGCTGCGTCTCGCGGCCGAGCTGGTCGAGGCGGGGGCCGACGTGCACAGGGTCTTCCAGGGCGTGTACGAGAACGTGTCGTTCGCGAAGCTGAAGCTGCTTGCGCGTGCACTCGACCACGCACAACTCCTCGAGGAAGGCCGGCTCGTGGTCTCGCACCTCGGGAAGGAGGACTTCGAGGCGGCGGCCGCGGAGGAGCCTTTCTCCGAGGGCATCATCGACTCCCTGCGCGCGGTCGAAGGCTCCGAGATGGCCGCACTGATCCGGGAGCCACCCACGAGGAATGGCCCGCTCCGGCGGGTCAGTCTGCGGACGACCGAGCGGGGACTCGACGTTTCGGCCATCGCTCGCAAGAGCGGGGGAGGGGGCCACAAGCAGGCGGCCGGCTTCCCGTCCGAGGCGAGCGTTGAAGAGATCACCGAGTTCATTCGGCGCGAGTTCCTGGCGCAGGTGTAGCTTCCGGGTCGGCCACGCGCCTGGGGCCGGCCGCGTGCCACCCACCGCGCCGAGCCTATCCGGGAGAATCGCGCGCGTGGTGCGCCAATCGTGTCGGAAGTCGCCCGCTTGAGTGCCGAGTCGGCCACAGGGGGTGGGCTGGTCCTGGTCGACAAGCCGGTGGGGCCGTCGTCCTTCGCGGTCGTCAAGCGCTTGCGTGGGGTCTACGGGTTGAAGGCAGGGCACGCCGGCACGCTCGATCCACGCGCGAGCGGCCTGCTGCTCGTCCTTCTCGGTAGAGCCACTCGTATCGCGCAATACCTGGTCGGGCTCGACAAGCGCTACGAGACCGAAATCCGTCTTGGTTCGCGGACGACCACCGGGGATGCCGAAGGCGAGGAGCTCGAAGAGACCGAGATTGCGACGCGAGAACAGATCGAGGCGTTCCGCGGAGAGGTCGAGCTTCCCGTTCCGGCTGCCTCCGCCGTCAAGATCGGCGGTGAGCGTGCCTACCGGCTTCACCGGCGAGGAGTCGCCGTCGAGATGCCGACGCGCCGGAGCACGATCCATTCGCTCGAGATCGTTCGGTACGAGCCGCCGAGCCTCGTCCTGGCGCTCTACGTCTCGAGTGGGACCTACGTGCGGGCGATCGCCGACGCCGTGGGCGGCCACTGCATGGCCCTGCGTCGGACGGACGTCGGTCCGTTCTCGGTCGACGAAGCTTCCGAGGCCAGGATCCTGTCTCCGCTAACAGCCGTGTCCTTCCTGCCGCGCCGCGATCTCGACGCCGAGGAGCGGAGCCTGGTCGCCACGGGCCGCGACATCGAAGGCGCGGGGAGCGGACCGGTGGCGCTCGTCCGTGGGCCTGAGCTGGTGGCGATCGGCCGCGCGGAACGCGGAGCGATCCGCCCTGAAACGGTTCTCGCATGAATCTCGCACACACGCCTGACGAGCTCGAATCGGCCGAGCGGGGGGTGGCGATCGGCACCTTCGACGGGGTCCATCGCGGTCATCGCGCAGTGATCGACGCCGTCGTCGCAACAGGTCTTCGGCCAACCGTGGTGACCTTCGAGCCGCATCCCCGAGCGGTTCTCGGCTACGAGGTCGAGCTGCTCGCGACGTTCGAGCGCCGACTCGAGCTGCTCGAAGCAGCGGGTGTGGCCGACGTCCTCGCCGTCGAGTTCACGACCGAGCTCTCGCTGCTCGAGCCGGAGGAGTTCGTGGCGCAGGTGCTCGAGCCGATCGGAACCCGGACCGTACTGGCCGGCGAGGGGTTCCGGTTCGGCCACAAGCGGCGCGGCGACCTCGAGCTGCTCCGCGCGCTCGGAATCGACGCACGGGCCGTGCCTCTCCTCGAGGGAGTCTCGTCCAGCCAGATCCGGAGGCACTTGAAAAACGGCGAGATCCGGGCGGCGGCGGTCCTCCTCGGTCGGGCACCGGAGCTCGAAGGGCCCGTCGTCTACGGAGACCAGCGTGGTGGCACGCTCGGCTTTCCGACCGCGAACCTGTCGGTGGACCGGGGGATCCTGGTCCCGA
>DASQGA010000289.1:0-4850 GCA_035632855.1 Gaiellaceae bacterium
AACTTCCTGCAACGGACACAGTGTAGAGCCCGTTCCGGCGCAAGATTCTGCTTGCTCCTAGGCCAGCTTCTCGCGGACGAGCCGGCTCACGGTCGAGCCGTCGGCCCGGCCGGAGACCTGCGGCATGACGTCCGCCATCACACGCCCGAGGTCTCGGATCGAAGTCGCGCCGGTCTCGGCGATCGCGGTGTCCACGATCTCCTCGAGCTCCTCCTCCTCGATCGGCTCGGGCATGAACTCCTCGATGATCGAGTGCTCCAGCTCCTCCTGCTCTGCCTGCTCGTCCCGCCCGGCCGCACGGAACGCCTCGGCTGCCTCGGCGCGGCGCTTTCGCTCCCGCTGGAGCACCTGCAGCTCCTCGTCATCGTGGAGTGGACGCTGGAGCTCCTTCTCCGCCGAGCGGAGCGAAGTGAGGGTGAGCCGAAGTGTTCCCGCCCGCTTGCTGTCCCGGGCTCGCATCGCATCCTTGAGCTCGTCCTCGATGCGGGCGATCAGGCTCATTCGAACCCCCCGAGCGTGGCACCGCCGAGGACGTGCCAGTGCAAGTGGAAAACGGTCTGCCCGGCACCCTCGCCCACGTTCACGATGACGCGGTAGTCCTCGAGCCCGGCTTCGCGGGCCGTCTCGGCGACGAAACGGACCATCCGCGCGGCTTCCTCGTCCGGGAAGGCGTCCACGTCGCGGAGACTCTCGACGTGCCGCTCCGGCAGGACGAGGAGATGGACGGGCGCCTTCGGATGGATGTCCTTGATCGCGACGAACCCGTCCTCCCTACGGACGTGATCACCGTCTCTCGCAAGCGTGCAGAAGAGGCACTCAGGCGACACCGACGATGCCCTCCTCCGCCACGGCCCGTGCGCGCACGCGGACGAGCGACCCGACCTGCGCGTCGACGAGCCACGGCGTGTAGTCGTCGGCGTAGCCCCTCCCGGGCCGGTCGACGAGCACGACGTCCTCCTCGCCAAGGCGCGCGTGCCACCGGCGCCGGCAGGCCTCATCGGAGGCGCGGCGAAGCCGCACGCTTCGCTCCCTCTTCACGGTCGGCGGCACCGGGTCGGCGTGCGCGGTCCGCGTGCCCGGGCGCGGGGAGTACGGAAAGACGTGCACCTTCGTGATTCCGGCCGCCGCGACGGTCGCGAGCGTCGCCTCGAAAGCCTCGTCGTCCTCGGCCGGGAAGCCGACCATGACGTCGGTCGTCAGGTTGAAGCCCTCCGCCTTCGCGACCCGGCGGAGGTAGGTCTCGACGGTGTAGCGCCGTCCCATCTCGCGGAGAACGCGGTCGTCGCCCGACTGGAGCGGCACGTGCAGGTGCCGCGACACGGTGGGCGTTTCTCGCAACGAGGTGATCAGCTCGTCGCCGAGGTGGTTGACCTCGATCGACGAGAGCCGGAGCCGGGCGAGCCCGGGCGTCTGGCCCGCCTCGCGCACCAGGGCCCCAAGCGTGTAGCCATTCTCGCGGTCGCGGTAGCACCCGAGGTTGACGCCCGTGAGGACCACCTCCCGGTGGCCCTGCCGAACGCGCTTTCGAATCTCGGCCAGCACAGCGTTTGCCGGGCGGCTGCGCGAGGCGCCGCGCACCTGCGGGATAACGCAGAACCCGCACGAGAAGCTGCAGCCGTCCTGGATCTTGACGAAGGCTCGAACGCGGTCGAGGCCGATCGCGGCGTTCGTGCACCCGAGCACGCCGACGTCCGCGGACACCCTCTCGGCCGTCTCCTCGCTGGGAAGTGAGACGACCTGGACGTTGCCGGGAAGCCCGGCGAGGGCCCGACCCGCCAAGTTCGCCGCACACCCGGTCACGTAGACCTTCCCGGAGCGACGCGCAGCGCGGCGGACGGCCTGCCTCGACTTCCGCACCGCCTCGTGGGTGACGCAGCACGTGTTCACGACCGCGACGTCGGCCTCGCCGGCGGACTCCCTGTGCCCGTCCGCGGACAGGCGCTCGCGCAGCGCCTGCGCGTCCGTGTGCGACACCTTGCAGCCGAGGAACTCGACGGAGAACGTCGCCATCGCGGGGCGATCCTAGATGGTTGGTCGATAGTTAGCGTGCCCGCGGGGACGGACCCAGGCCAAGCCAGGGTGCGCCATCGCCCGCCGGCAAGGCTAGAAGCCTTGACAAGGGCGAGGGTGCGGCCTGGCGCCGTGTCTCGGCCGCCATCCGAGGGTGCGGTAATTGTCGATCAACCATCTAGCCGCACTGGACATCCGAGAGGACTGCGCCGCCGCCTCCCGAGTGGGTCCTTCGACGCGCGAGAGCGTAGGCGACGACGCCGGCTGCGACGAGTACCAGGCCGGCGACCAGCCACGGCATGGCATCGCGGCTCAGTAATGCGATCAGCAGGCAGACGGCACCGACGCCGGAAACGATCCCGAGCGTTTCTGGCCACGCGCGCCCGAAGCGCAGGGCGAGCCAGACCGCGACTGCGCCGACCGGCAGGACGAAGAGACCGATCGAGGCGGCGCTCAGCAAGGAGAAGACGACGAGCGCTCCTGCGAGCACCCAGGCCGCGAACACTAGCCATCCCTCTCGGCGCATCGCGCCTCCAGTCGAAGTCTAGTTCGGACGCCTCAAGCATCAGTACGACCTCGCGCCCCTTCGCGTCCGCGGTATCGAGCGGGTCGCGCTCCATGCCGACCTGACGATGCTGGCGCGGCTCAGTCAGGCACTTGCCCGGGCGCGGGCTGTTCCGCTCGCGGCGTAGCCCGCTGCCACACTAAGCGGGTCATGCTCACCGCTTTCGGGGTAAGCGCCCTCACCTTCATGATGCTCATGTACGCGCTGGAGGGCCGCCACGCCCTTTTCACCCTCGCGTTCGCATGTGGATGCGCCCTCGCAAGCCTCTACGGGTTCATATCCGGCGCTTGGGCGTTCGGCGTAGTCGAGGCAATATGGGTAGCCGTGGCTGTACGTCGTTTCGCTAGCCGTTTCGCTCGACCCTCCTAGTAGCGCTCGAAGCGATCGGCGGCCCAGCCACCGCGAACCCGTCTCCTAGCGTGTCTCCAGCCCGCTAGCTCAGGGCGCTCGGACTCGAGGTAGCCGGAGGTCACGAGGTGTCGGGAGGCCACTCTGGAGCCGGCCCGCTCGCAGAGGTCGAGCGCGATGTTCGCAACCGCGAGGGCTGCTCCGGGAAGCTCGCCGGTGAGCACGTCTGCCTGCGCGACCGTGATCTCGACACGGTTGGCGGTTGCGTTCGCCCGGGTCGCCTCGACCGCCGCTTCGTCGAAGTCGAGTGCCGTCACGGGGGCAAAACCCAGGCGGGCAGCGGCGATGGAGAGAACGCCAGAGCCGCAGCCGAGGTCCAGCAGGCTTCCGGGCTCGAGCTCCAGAAGGTGCTCCAAACAAACCTGGGTGGTCGGGTGCGAGCCGGTGCCGAACGCCAGACCCGGGTCGATCACGACCGGAATCGAATCGGCATCTGGTTCTTCCCAGGGGGGGCCGATCCAGAGAGCCCCGACGCGGGCCGGTCGGTGAAACTGTTTCCACCGCTCCGCCCAGTCGGGCTCGACCTCAGTCACACGGCCGGGACCGAAGACTTGCCAGAGACGCTCCTCTCCCCCCGCGGTGGTGTAGGCGGCTAGCTCGAGCCCGCCGTCTTGCTCGACCTCCTCGAAGCCTTCCGGGAAGAGGTCGAGCATGACCGCTCGGCCCTCCTCGGCGCGGTCGTTCGACATCCGAACGGAGACGCGCCGGAGCGGCGGGCCGCCCGTCAGCGGAACGCCGCCCGGATCTTGTCGAAGAACCCCGCGTCTTCCTTGTAGGTGTGATCGGTCGTGTGCTCTTCGAACTCTTCGAGCAGCCGTCGCTGCTCGTCCGAGAGGTGGCGTGGCACGGCGACGTTGACGAGGACGCGATGGTCGCCTCGCCCGAAGCCCTGGAGGACGGGCATCCCCTTGCTCCGGAGTACTCTCACCTCTCCAGGCTGGGTCCCGGGCTCGAACTCGATCTCAAGCTCCCCGTCGAGGCTCGGAACAGTGACGGTGGTACCGAGCGCGGCTTCGCTCATCGTGAGGCTGATGCTGGAGATGACGTCGTTCCCGTCCCGGACGAGTCGCTCGTCGGGGCGGACGCGGACCTGCACGTAGACGTCGCCTGCGTGCGCACCCGGACCCCCGGCGTGGCCTTCTCCCGAGAGCCGGATCCGCTGACCATCGTGGATTCCCGCAGGAATCTCGACCTCGAGCGAGCGCTCCTCAGTCACCCGCCCGACGCCGTCGCACTCCGGGCACGGCGTCGGCGTGACCCTTCCGCGGCCCGTGCAGGTCGGGCAGGTCTGCGTCCGTACGAACTGGCCGAAGACCGAGCTCGAGACCGCCTGGAGGCGCCCCGCACCGCCGCACTGCGGGCAGGTCTCCGGAGCTGTCCCCGGGGCCGCGCCGGACCCGTCGCACGTCGAGCAGGCCACGGCGGCCGGGAATGGGATGGTCTGCACGGTTCCCTGCGCGGCCTCGACGAGCTCGATCTCGACCTCCGCGAGGACGTCGGCGCCACGGCTGGACCGAGCTCCACCTGCGCGGCCGAAAATGTCCTCGCCGAAGAAGGCCGAGAAGAGATCCGAGAGACTCGAGAAGTCGGTCGGGACGTAGCCGCCGGTCTGGAGGCCTTCATGCCCGTACCGGTCGTAGAGCTCGCGGGTCTCTGACTTCGAGAGGACTTCGTATGCCTCGGCAGCCTCGCGAAACCGCACCTCTGCTTCCGGGTGGTCGGAGACATCGGGGTGGAGCTCCCGCGCCAGGCTTCGGAACGCTTTCTTGATCTCCCGCTCCCCGGCCCCGCGGGAAACGCCCAGAACCTCGTAGTAATCACGTCTTGCGGTCGCCACACTCGTAGGTTACTGACGGCCTTCCCGGTC
>DASQGA010000290.1:0-2257 GCA_035632855.1 Gaiellaceae bacterium
GACCTACCAGGTCCCGCTCTCGATGACCGTCCGCTTCGTGAACAAGGAGACGGGCGAGATCCGCGAGCAGACCGTCTTCATGGGGGACTTCCCGATGATGACCCGGTGGGGCACGTTCATCATCAACGGCACCGAGCGCGTGATCGTGACGCAGCTCGTTCGCTCCCCCGGCGCCTATCTGATGGAGCCGAAAGACCCGGACAAGCAGGTCTTCATCGCGAACCTCATGCCGAGCCGCGGCTCGTGGCTCGAGCTCGAGATCGACAAGAAGGGCATCGTCTACGCGCGGATCGACCGGAAGCGCAAGCTGCCGATCACGACGCTCCTGCGCGCGCTCCCGGCCGAGGATCCGTCCACCGGTCAGGAGCTCGACCTCTCGACGAACGAGAAGATCCTCGAGCTCTTCGACAACTCGACCTACATCGCGAACACCCTTGAGAAGGACACGACCACGCGCGAGGAAGAGGCGGTCGTAGAGGTCTTCAAGAAGCAGCGCCCGGGCGAGCCGCCGACGCTCGACAACGCCCGCAACCTTCTCAGGGGGCTCTTCTTCGACCCGAAGCGCTACGACCTCACCAAGGTCGGGCGCTACAAGCTGAACCAGCGGCTCGTGGTCGACGTGCCCGACAACGTTCGCGTTCTCACGACCCAGGACATCGTCGCGCTCGTCAAGCGCCTCGTCGACCTTCCCAAGAACCTGGGCGTGCCGGAGGACTCCAAGGACTTTGCAGCCGAAGCGCTCGCGCTTTCGCGCGAGCCGATCCGGAACGAGCTCGACGAATACGAGGACTTCGGCAACCGCCGGCTCCGTACCGTCGGCGAGCTGATCCAGGAAGCGTTCCGCGTGGGTCTCTACCGCATGGAGCGCGTCGTCCGCGAGCGGATGACCACCGAGGACGTGGACACGATCACGCCGCAGACGATCATCAACATCCGGCCCGTGGTCGCCGCCCTCAAGGAGTTCTTCGGGTCTTCGCAGCTCTCGCAGTTCATGGACCAGACGAACTCGCTGGCCGGCCTCACGCATCGACGCCGCCTGTCGGCGCTCGGTGCCGGTGGCCTCACGCGCGAGCGGGCGCCGATCGAGGTCCGCGACGTGCACCCGACCCACTACGGCCGCATGTGCCCGATCGAGACCCCCGAGGGTCCGAACATCGGCCTGATCGGCTCGCTCGCCTCGATGGCGACCGTCTCCGAGTTCGGCTTCGTGCAGACGCCCTACCGAACGGTCGAGAAGGGGAAGGTGACGGACACGATCGTCTACCTCGACGCGGCCGAGGAAGAGAAGTTCACAATCGCGCAGGCGAGCGAGCTCGTGGACGAGAAGACCGGCAAGTTCGTCCACGACCAGGTGCTCTGCCGAGCACCTGGCGGGGAGCCCGTGACCGCGACCCCGAAGGACATCCAGTACATGGATGTGGCTCCGGCCCAAATCGTCTCGGTCGCCACGGCGCTGATCCCGTTCCTCGAGCACAACGACGCAAACCGCGCGCTCATGGGCGCGAACATGCAGCGTCAGGCGGTGCCGCTCCTGATCACGGATGCGCCGCTCGTCGGAACCGGGCTCGAATACCGCGCCGCGGTGGATACCGGTGACGTCGTCCTCGCGGACGGGCCCGGCACGGTCGTCGACGTCGACGCCGAAAAGATCGTGGTCGAGACGAAGGACGGCAAAGACGAGTACGAGCTCGTCAAGTTCATGCGCTCCAACCAGGGGACGCTGATCCACCAGAAGCCGATCGTCGGGCTAGGCGACAAGGTGAGAGAGGGCGACGTGCTCGCTGACGGTAGCTCGACCGCGCAGGGCGAGCTCGCGCTCGGCAAGAACCTTTGCGTGGCGTTCATGCCGTTCGAGGGCTACAACTTCGAGGACGCCATCGTCCTCTCGGAGCGGCTCGTGAAGGACGACGTTCTCTCCTCGATCCACATCCACGAGTACGAGATCGACGCGCGCTCGACCAAGCTCGGCGACGAGGAGATCACCCGCGATATCCCCAACCGGTCCGAGGAGTCGCTCAGCGACCTCGACGACCGCGGGGTGGTGCGGATCGGAGCCGAGGTCGGCTCCGGCGAACTGCTCGTCGGCAAGGTGACGCCGAAGGGCGAAACCGAGCTAACCGCGGAGGAGAAGCTGATCCGCGCCATCTTCAAGGAGAAGGCGCGCGAGGTTCGCGACACGTCGCTGAAGGTCCCGCACGGCGAGGGCGGCAAGGTCATCGACGTGAAGACGTTCTCCCGCGACAGCGGAGACGACCTC
>DASQGA010000291.1:0-3276 GCA_035632855.1 Gaiellaceae bacterium
GGCTGGGGCTCGCAGGGGGTGGCCGGCTACTGGGGAACGGCCGGCGGGCGCGACATCAACGACCCAGGCTCCTGGGGGCTCCAGCGAACGCCCTCGCCGAAGCCGAAGCGATTCTCGGTCAGCTACCACCTGCTCGCCCTCCGGGACGAGCCCTCCCGAGTCCGGCTCCAGGTCTGGTGCGACGAGGGCGAGCCGGTCGAGAGCGTCATCTCGGTCTGGCCGACGGCGGACTGGCATGAGCGCGAGGCGTGGGAGATGCTCGGCATCAAGATCGAGGGCCACCCGAACCTCGCCCGCCTCCTGACCGAGGACGACTGGGAGGGGCATCCGCTCCGCAAGGACTATCCGCTCGGAGGCGAGCCGGTCCGGTTCTCGGACGCGGAGTAGCCATGGCGGTTGCAGCGAGAGACAGCGTCTTCGTCGGCCCGACCGTCTACGAGCGGAGCCGCATCCCCTCGCCCGTGCCGACGATGCTCCAGGTCGATCCTGCGATCCGGGAGCAGGGCGACGTCATGCAGGTCAACTTCGGACCGAACCACCCCTCCACGCACGGGGTGCTGCGGCTCGTCATCGACCTGAACGGGGAGCGGATCGTCGGCCTGAACGCGGTCGTCGGCTACCTCCACACCGGGTTCGAGAAGAACATGGAGGCGAAGACGTACTGGAAGGGGATTACGTACGCCCCGCGGATCGACTACGTCTCCTTCCAGAACAACGAGCTCGTCTTCGTTCTGGCGATCGAGAAGCTGCTCGGAATCGAGGTGCCCGCGAAGGCAACCTGGATGCGAATGCTCCTGTGCGAGTTGAACCGCTTGCAGTCCCACTTGATCTGGCTGGGGACCGGTGCGCTCGAGCTGGGCGCGATCTCGATGCTCTGGTACTGCTTCCGCGAGCGGGAGGCGATCCTCGATCTCTTCGAGCTGGTGGCCGGCTTCCGCATGCATACGCGCTACTTCCAGACCGGCGGGCTGGCTGAGGACGTCCCGGTCGGCTTCTGGGACGAGTGCCGCAAGTTCGCCGACGTCATGCCGGCCCGAATCGACGACTACGAAGCGCTCCTCAACAACCAGGCGATCTTCCTGGAGCGGACGAAGGGGATCGGGCTCCTCTCGGCCGAGGACGCGCTAGCCCTGGGGCAGTCCGGGCCGGTGCTCCGTGCCTCCGGCGTCAACTGGGATCTCCGCAAGCGCGAGCCGTATCTGGCCTACGACGAGCTCGACTGGAACGTGCCGGTCTACACGGCGGGCGACGTCTACGACCGCTACAGGGTGCGCCTGGACGAGATGCGCGAGTCGGTGCGGATCGTCCAGCAATGCCTGGACGGCATGCCCCAGGGTCCCTGGACCGCCGATGACCGCAAGGTCGTCCTGCCGCCCCGGCACGAGCTCCACACGTCCATGGAGAGCCTCATCCACCATTTCAAGCTCGTCACCGAGGGCTATCGGGTGCCCGAGGGCGAGGTCTACATCCCGATCGAGTCGCCGCGCGGCGAGCTCGGGTGCTACCTCATCTCGGACGGAGGGCCGAGACCCTGGCGCGTGAAGTTCCGCGCGCCGTCCTACGTCGCCCTCGAGGCGACGGCGACGGTGATGACGGACGCGCTCGTCGCCGACCTGATCGCAATCGTCGGCTCCCTCGACACCGTCATGGGCGAAGTAGACAGATGAGAAATGCTGCGCATTTCCCATCTGGAGGAGCTTGTCCCTTCGCTTCGCTCGGGAAGATTTCGTAGATGCCGAACTCGGCGCTCTACGACGAGATCCAGGGGCTCGCGGCGCAGTACCCGGTGCGGCGCTCGGCGATCATGCCCGCGCTCCACGCCGCTCAGACGACCTACGGCTGGCTGTCTCCGGAGGCGCTGACTGAGGTCGCTGACGCGCTCAACCTGACGCCCGCCTACTGCCAGGCCGTGGCCAGCTTCTATGACATGTACCACCTGGAGCCGGTCGGCCGGCACATGGTCGAGGTCTGCACGAACATCTCGTGCGCCCTCGTCGGAGCCCAGCAGGTGCTCGAGGCCTTCGAGGAGGAGCTGGGGATCCGCGCGGGCGACACGACCGAAGACGGCGAGTTCACGCTCCGGACGCTCGAGTGCGCCGGCGGTTGCGGCTGGGGAACCGTTGTCAGCGTCGACCACCGCTACCGCGAGCCGGTGCAGCCCGGGGACGTGCGCGGGATCGTGGAGGAGCTCCGTGGCCACTGACCCCGTTCGGAACCTCATCCTGGAGCACGCGAGCGACCGCGACCTGAAGCAGCTCTCCGAGTACGAGGCAGTCGGCGGCTACGGCTCGCTCAGAACCGCGCTCGAGACCGACCGGGCTGCTCTGCTCGAGAGCCTCCTTACCTCGGGTCTCCGCGGCCGTGGGGGAGCCGGCTTCCCGATCGGGCGCAAGGCCAGCTTCCTCCCCAAGCCGGGCGAGACGGAGAAGCCGATCTACCTCACGGTCAACGCCGACGAGTCCGAGCCGGGCACGTTCAAGGACCGCGAGATCATGTTCGCGACCCCGCATGCCCTCATCGAGGGCACCGTCATCGTCAGCCACGCGATCGGCGCCGAGACGGCCTTTATCTACATCCGAGGCGAGTACCTGGCCGAGTACGAGATCATCCGGGCGGCGCTCGAGCAGGCGCTCGCGGCCGGGTACGTGGGGCCGAACGTGCTGGGCTCCGACACCTCCGTCACGATCGTCCTCCACCGCGGGGCCGGTGCGTACATCTGCGGCGAGGAAACTGGGCTGCTCGAGTCACTCGAGGGCAAGCGCGGCCAGCCGCGGTCGAAGCCCCCGTTTCCTGCCATCTCGGGCCTTTACGCGTCGCCGACGCTGATCAACAACGTCGAGACCATTGCGACCGTGCCCGACATCGTTCGGCTCGGCGGCGAGGAGTACGCGAAGCTCGGAGTCGAGAACTCCACGGGCACCCGCGTCTTCTCCCTCTCGGGCAACGTCGCGAACGGCGGCAATTACGAGCTCGAGCTTGGCACGCCGCTCAGAACGCTGATCTTCGACCTCGGCGGCGGGGTTCCGGGCGGGCACGAGCTGAAAGCGATCATCCCCGGTGGCTCGTCGGTTGCAGTCATGAGCGCCGACGAAGTCGACACGCCGCTCGACTTCGATGCAATGGCGAAGGTGGGCACGATGCTCGGCTCCGGAGCCGTGATCGTGATCGACGATCGCTGCTGCATGGTCCAGCTTGGGCTGCGGGTGGCGCAGTTCTACATGCACGAGTCGTGCGGAAAGTGCACCCCCTGCCGGGAGGGGACGCGCTGGATGGTGC
>DASQGA010000292.1:0-3779 GCA_035632855.1 Gaiellaceae bacterium
CTCCCGCTCCGCAGCCGACGATGCAGGCGTCGACCGGTCCGTCGTGGCGCTGCATGACGCGCTTGAGCTCGTCCACGCGTAAGAGCGGCGCGCTCGTCATAGCCGGGCCGCTCCCGGGAACTTCTCATGACGCCTCGCGGCACCGGTCCGCCCGATCCACGAGTAGCCCTCGGGATAGGCCGGTCCGTTGAAGCCGATCCGCTCCCACGTGTCGGGATGGGCGAGGTACCCGGCGAGACCCTTGACGAGGAGGCGGTCGACGAACTCCTTGGCCGGCAGACCGAGCTCTGCGTCGGCCTCGCCGCGACGCATGCGGCCGATGAGTCGATCCTGCTCGTCCTCGGCCAGCCGAGAGAACCCCTGCCTGAGAAGGGCTCTCAGGCCCAGGCGAAGCAAGGCGGCGTTCGGCGGCAACCCCGGTGGACGGTCGCCACGGCCGATCGGGTCATCTGCGTGCGCATCCACGAAGGCGGAGAGGTCGATGGAATCCGGGACACCGGGCAGCAGTCGCTCGACGAGCGCGCGCAGCTCGGGCTCGAGCTCACCTCCGAAGTGCTCGAGGCTGTCCGTGCGGTAACCGGTCCCGCGGCGCTCCTCGACGATCGCGCGCTCCTTGGGACCCAGTCGGTCGAGCGGCTTCACAGCGCCTGCCAGATGACGGCGACGCCCCCGGTCAGAGAGAGCAACAGGTACGCCCCGGGCAGGAAAGGCGGCGGGCCGCTCATCAGGTTTCTCAACGAGAAGCCGCCGATCCGCCGACGAATGCCGTTGAAGTGCTCGTAGACGCCGACGAGCCCTGAGACGACGCCGAGCGCAAAGACGACGAGAGCTAGCCAGCCGACGATGCCGTCCCGCATGATCGCCGCGACCACGGCAGCGAAGGCGACCACGGGCGCAAGGAGCACCGGCCCGTACATCGTCCAGCGGCTGAACCCGGCCCGCCAGTGGAAGAGCAGCACCTGGGCCCCGAGACTGAGGAACGCGATCGCAAGGAACAGCAGGTAGACGCGTGCAAAAGGCCAGCCTTCCCATGCGTTCATCCGGTCTTGCTACCCGCTGTCCAGCCAGCCCAAACGGTCTCGGGCTCAGGACGTGCGCTTCGCGCCGGTCAGCCCGCGCAAGGACTGCGCGCCGTTTCCACTCGACTCGTCCTCGCGCGTCCATTGCGTGAGGGGGCGCTCGGCCGCCTCGCCTTCGACTTCGAGGTCGACCCGCTCGTTGAAGAAGCAGAGCAGGTCTCGCACCTCCTCCGCGTCGCGCTTGGGATCGCGGTACGCCCAGACGAGGTCCTCGACGAGGCGCCCGCCGATCTGCACCGACCAGTAGCTCGCCGATCCCTTGTATGCGCAGCGGCTGCGATTGCTCGACTGGACCAGGAGCTCGGTGCGCACGTCCTCCTCAGGGATGTAGTACCGCGGCGGCGCAGTCCCGTCTCGTAGAGCGCCGTCGCACGCCTGGTCTCGGCGAGCAGCTCGCCGTCGAGCGAGATGCGCAGATGCCGGCTCGTCTTGTACGTGTCGATTCGGCTGAACGGATCGCGCGGGTGGCCGAAGAGCTGCTCGTCCTCGCAGAACCATTCGTCCATCTCGTCCCAGTCCAACGTGAGTAGGCCTTGGAGCAGCGCGGCGCCTTCGATCGGCAGGGAGTAGGAGAGCGCGGCATCCGGAGCTGCGCGCTCGCCGACCCTGACGGTCCAGTACTCGGCGATCCCCTTCGGCTCACTCCTCGTCTCGGAGGACTCGAGCAGGTCGCGGTTCACCTCTTCCTCGCGGAAGTAGTAGACGGGCAGCCGCCCGCTCTCGTGGAGGAGCAACGGCTCGTACGCGTCGACGATCGTCTCGCCTTCGAAGAGCGCGCGAATCCAATAGGGCATCGGGTCGAGGTAGAGCACGAGGTCCGGCGCTTCGAGCTCGAAGTTGAGGCTCCCTCCCGCCTCGCTGGAGAGGGGGCCGTGATTGGCAGTCAGTGAAATGAGCTGTCCTTTCGTGATCTCCACCTGGCTTACCACGACCACTCAGGGCCAAACCCTTTTCGAGGTCCCGGCACTCTGACGGTGCGTTCGGGCGGAAGCTGCTCTCGTCGACCTCATTAGCCGGCGTGCCGGATCGCCTGGATCAGATCCCACTTCCCCATCTTCGAGCGCCCGTCGATGTTCTTCTCCTTCGCGAGCTCGTAGAGCTGTTCGCGGCTGCGGTTCTCTAGCGCGTGCCCAGCCTTTCCTTCGCGCCCGCGCGCCCGAGCGCCTTGCTTGCCCAACTCGCGCCGCGTGCTCTTGGGAAGATTCGCGATCGTCCGCTTTCGCGTTGCCCCTTGTTGCGCCTTCTTGACGTTCCGCTTAGCCGCCTCCACCTGCTTCTCCGTCGCCATCGCCGTCCACCTCCTGAACAGTCGGCAGTAGTTCGTGTGTCTCATACCCCCGGCGAGAACAGAGAAACGCGAACGTGGATGAGGCGTGTGCCGGTCACCAGCAAGAACGCGTCGATCGCCGAGGTCGACGATCCAGCCGCACGATGATCGGCCAGCGTCAGTTTTGCGTCGCCGCGGCGACACTCGGAGCTCGGTCTTGGAGCGCTTGTACGCCCGAGCGTCGTGCACAGTGAGCACAGCAGAAGATCTCACCGTCCGCCTCCACACCGTGACCGATGATCCTGCAACCGCAGTGGGCACAACGTGGCGCGAGCGCCTCGATCGCACACTCGAAGCTGTCGAACGTACGCCGCACGTCTTCAGTAACGACATCGAACGTCTTGTCGTAATCGTTGCCGCAAACCTCGCAGATGGGCATGAGCAGCGTCCTACCCGCCCCGGCCGAGTTGTAACCACGGCGACCGGTACTCGCGGAGAAGGGACTCGTGACAGCATGGTCGGTTTAGCCGGCGGGCGGAGCGGGAATCGGCTTCGTATGCGGACATGGGAGTACGCCTGATCGTTGACGCGCGCACGTGGCGTTCCTGCGGGCACGCTCGGGCAAAGCACGCTTGCGTGATACGCATCGGGTGCTCGGGTTGGAGCTACGCCCACTGGCGAAACGTGCTGTACCCCGCCTCCGGCACGACGGCGAGCTGGCTCTCGGTGTATGCCGAGTCCTTCGACAATGTCGAGATCAACGCCACCTTCTACCGCTTGCCTCGCGCAGAAGTCGTCGCCCGCTGGGCGGTGTCGACCCCGGAGACGTTCTGCTTCGCCGTGAAGGCGAGCCGATCCTTGACACACGTGAAGCGCTTGCGCGAGGCCGGGGATGGAGTTGCACGGCTGGGCGAGCGCATTGCGCCGCTGCGCGCCGCGGGGAAGCTCGGGCCCGTGCTTTTGCAGCTGCCCGCTCGCTTCCGGCGCGACGACGAGCGCCTGGCATCCGCGCTGTCAGCGTTGTCGCCTGGGGCAGACATGCTTTCGAGTTCCGTCACGCGAGTTGGTTCGACGACGAGGTGTACGCGCTCTTGCGCAAGCACGATGCCGCGCTCGTCGTCGCGGACCGCGCGCCCGATCCGCCGACGCCCTGGGTCGATACGGCTGGATGGGTCTACGTTCGCTTCCATTTCGGCCGCGGCCATAACGGAAACTACTCAGCACGAGAGCTTCGGGCCTGGGCCGAGCGGATCTCGCGCGCGCCCGACGACGTGTACGCGTACTTCAACAACGATTGGGAGGGCTTCGCGATCGAGAACGCCCGTGCACTTCGGTCGTTTGTGGGAACCGATCTCGAGCTCGCCCGATGATTCCCGCCCGAGCTCTTGTGAGTTGTCTTGTTTCGATTCCGTCCGTCGGGGCACGCTTGTTCT
>DASQGA010000293.1:0-7484 GCA_035632855.1 Gaiellaceae bacterium
TGCGGCGGCCTGAAGGCGGCGCAGAACTCCGCCGTCTGAGACGGCGACTTGAACATCTTCCAGTTGCCCGCGATCAGCACGTCACGCCTCCGGTATCGCCGCGACGCCCGGGAGCTCCTTGCCTTCGAGCAGCTCGAGCGCCGCTCCGCCTCCGGTCGAAACCCAGTCCACCCGCTCGGCCAGGCCGAGCTCCTCGATAGCTCGCACCGAATCCCCGCCCCCGACGATCGTGTGCCCGCCGGCAGCCGCAACCGCCTCCGCCACGGCCTTCGTCCCGGCTGCGAAGCGCGGCCACTCGAAGACGCCCATGGGCCCATTCCAGAAGACGGTGCGACTCGCCTTGATCCGCTCCGCGAACACCGTCCTCGTCTCGGGGCCGATGTCGAGCCCGAGCCACCCGTCTGGCACGTCGTCCGCGGGCGCCACCCGGGCCTCCGCGTCGGCATCGAAGGAGGCAGCCGCGACCACATCGGAGGGAAGGACGAGCCTGTCGCCCGGCAGCCGAGCGTGGGCACCGTTCCTGGCCGAGAGCTCCTCGGCCATCTTGCCTCCGACGAGAACCGCATCCGCACGTTCCGAGAGCGACTCGAGGACGCCGATCTTGTCGTCGACCTTCGCACCCCCGACGATCGCGACGAACGGGTGCTCGGGGCCCTCGAGGAGGCTGCCGAGCTCCTCCAGCTCCCGCTCGAGCAGGAAGCCCGCATAGGCCGGCAGGAGCCGCGCCACGCCCTCGGTCGAGGCATGCGCCCGGTGCGCCGAGCCGAAGGCGTCGCTCACGTAGAGGTCTGCGTGGGCGGCCAGCTCCTTCGCGAACGCAGGATCGTTCTTCGCCTCCCCGGGCTCGAAACGGGTGTTCTCGAGGAGACGGACCCGCTCGTCGTCCAGGAGCGTTCGGAGATGCTCCTCCACCGGCTTCATCGAATAGTCGGGGTCCGGCCCTTTCGGGCGGCCGAGGTGGGAGCAGAGAACGACTTCCGCAGCGCCCTCGCCGAGCAGGTGGCGGATCGTCGGGAGGGCAGCCCGGATCCGCGTATCGTCGGCTACGCGCCCCGCCTCGAGCGGCACGTTGAAGTCGACGCGGACGAGGACGCGCTTCCCGGCCACGTCCGCCTCCCGCACCGAGCGGGGGCGCCTCAAAGCAGGCGCTGCACGAGGTCGACCATCCGGCAGCTAAAGCCCCATTCATTCAACACGGGGGAACCCATGGTTCCCCCGTGAGCCCCCTCCTTCACAGCAGTCTCTGGACTAGGTCGACCATCCGGCAACTGAAACCCCACTCGTTGTCGTACCAGGAGAAGACCTTGACCATGTTCCCGTTCGCCATGGTCATGTCGCTGTCGAAGATCGACGAGAAGGGGCTGCCGACGATGTCGCTCGAGACGAGGGGCTCGTCGGAGTAGAACAGGATGCCCTCGAGCGGGCCCTGGTCGGCCAACTCGGCAAACCGCGCGTTCACCTCGTCTCCGCCTACCTCGCTGCCGAGCCGTACGACGAGGTCGACGAGCGAGCCGACGGGCACGGGCGCTCGAACCGAGACTCCGTCGACCTTCCCCTTCAGCTCCGGGATCACGAGCCCGATCGCGCGGGCGGCTCCGGTCGACGTCGGGATCAGGTTGATTGCCGCGGCACGCGCCCGGCGCAGATCCTTGTGCGGCAAGTCGAGGATGCTCTGGTCGTTCGTGTACGCGTGAATCGTCGTCATGAACCCGGCCTCGATACCCCACGAGTCGTTCAGCACCTTCGCGAGTGGCGCGACGCAGTTCGTCGTGCAGGAGGCGTTCGAGATGATGCGGTGCGCCTCGCGGTCGTAGACGTCGTCGTTCACCCCCAGGACGAGGGTGACGTCGGGATCCGTCGCCGGGGCCGAGATGACGACCTTCTCGGCGCCTGCATCGAGATGGAGCTGAGCCTGGTCACGCTTCGTGAAGAGGCCGGTCGACTCAATCGCGACCTCCACGCCGAGATCCTTCCAGGGCAGCTTCGCGGGGTCGCGCTCGTTCAGAAGCCGGAGCTCCGTGTCTCCGCCGATGCGAATCGCGCCTTCGGCCGCCTCCACGTCCTCCCCGAGCGGCCCGAGTGACGAGTCGTATTTGAGGAGGTGCGCCATCGTCTCGGCATCGCCGAGGTCGTTGACGGCCACGATCTCGATGTCGGCTTCCTGCTTTCGCGCAGCTCGGAAGAAGTTCCGGCCGATCCGGCCGAACCCGTTGATGCCGACGCGAACGCTCATCCGATCCCCTCTCCTGGCTCTGGTCCGGCGCGCGATTGTACCCCGGCACGCGGTTCCAACGGATCGAAACACCCATAGAACTCGCCCGGCGAATGTGGCAGACTCATCCGAGAGCGGGTCCGTGCTCGTCCGGTGTTGGATTCAGACCCCGTCCGACACCAAGGTCCGGAGCGCGGTGTAAACCGGGGGGGGAGGTCGTCCTCGGAGCTTCCCCTCCGGCCCGCTCCTATCGCTCTGCCAGACGCCGAAGGCGCTCCAGCCGCCGCTGCACGCCTGCTTTCGTCGCCGGCGGCCTGCACCTCGCAGCCAGCTCGCGGAGGGAGAGGGAGCGGTTGCGAAGCCGTAGCTCCGCCACTTCCCGGAGGTCCGGTGAGAGATGGTCGAGGCGGCCCTCGGCTCGCAGGCGCTCGATCGCACGAACCTGCTCCTCGGCCGCCCGGCTCGACCGGACGAGGTTGGCGTGGTCGGCATTCGCCAGGCGGTTCGCGCGCGAGCGGATGGAGCCGAGGACGGCCAGCTCACCGAGACGGATGGCGGCGTCGTGGGCGCCGAGGGCTGCGAGCAGATCCGCGATCGTCTCGAGGCCTTTCGCGTAGGCGATCGCATACCCGCGCCGCTCGCGGGTCGTCAGCCTCAGATCGTCGCGGGCTGCGAGGTCGGCGAGCAGCTCGGCTCCAGTGACGGTCTCCGTCCGAAGTTCGAGATGGGCATGGCGAGGGCCGCTCACCGAGCCTCCGGCGAGAAACGCCCCCCGCAGGTACGCGGCCCGGCAGCACGAGCGCGAGACGACGCGGCGCGGCGGTCGGTCGAGTGGGGCGAGACGAGCATCGAGGATCCCTGCTTCGTTCAGCGTTTGCACGGCGCGCGGCTCGTCACCCAGGTGAAGCTGGACGCGCGTCGAGCGCTCGAAGGAGCGGCTCCGGAACGTGCGGATCTCGCAGGCGACCCCGTATCCGCGCAGCAGCGTGAACGCACGGCGGGCCACGGCCGCGCCGGCTACGTCGAGGTGGACCCCGATCCGCCCGGAGCCACGAAGATGAACGCTGCCAGCCGTCCGCGCGAGCGCCGACAGCTCAGCGAGGCGGCAGCACGGCTTGACCGGGTCGATGGCGGCGAGCTCGGAGCGAACCTCGTCAGAGAGCGCCAAGCGGCACCCCCTCGAGCGCAAGCAGGCGTCGCTTGTAGTCGCTTCCGAGAGAGCCGTACGGGCCGATCCCTGCAGCCGAGACGACGCGGTGACACGGCAGGACGAGCGGGAACCGGTTCCCCGCGCAGAACGTCCCCGCGGCCCTGTGTGTGTTCGGGTACCCGGCCGCGATCGCCAGCTCACCATAGGTCACGGTCTCGCCGTAGGGAACGCGCCGGAGCGCGTCGGCTACCGCGCGCTGGAAGGGCGTGCACCAGTCGAGCTCGAGCTCGACCTCGTCGAAGGAGACCGGCTCGCCCGCGAAGTACGCCACCACCAGCTCCAGCAAGGCGGGTTCCTTCCGCGCTCCTGCCACAGGCTTGGCCGCCGCTCGCGGCAGCTCGTGGTAGACGAGCGTCGCCTCCTGGAGCCAGAGCTCGCCGACGCCCCACCCCGACACTTCGTACGGCTGTACCTGCACCCGAAATACAATGCCGGTCCGTGAGCGCCCCAGGGATCTTCCGTCCCCCCACAGCGGTCAACGAGCCCGCGCGAGACTACGCGCCCGGCTCGCCCGAGCGCGAGAGCCTCCGGGTACGCCTGGAGCAGATGAAGGGCGAGCGGCTCCAGATCCCCCTCGTCATCGGTGCCGAGGAGGTGGAGACCGGGAAGACGCGAGAGGCCGTCATGCCCCACGCGAAAGCTCACGTGCTCGCGGACGTCCACCAGGGCGGCGCGGCGGAGGTTACGCGCGCCGTCGACGCGGCCGGAGAGGCGTGGCACGACTGGCATCGCCTCCCTTGGGAGGAGCGAGCGGCTGTCTTCCTCCGGGCCGCGGAGCTCCTGGCGGGCCCCTGGCGCGACACGCTGAACGCGGCGACGATGCTCGGCCAGTCGAAGACCGCCCACCAGGCGGAGATCGACGCCGCCTGCGAGCTGATCGATTTCCTGCGCTTCAACGTCGGGTTCATGCTGCGGATCTACGAGGAACAGCCGATCTCCTCGCCGGGCGTCTGGAACCGGATGGAGTACCGCCCGCTCGAGGGTTTCGTCTTCGCGGTGACCCCGTTTAACTTCACCGCGATCGCCGGCAATCTGCCCTCGTCGGCGGCTCTGATGGGAAACACCGTCGTCTGGAAGCCGGCGTCGACCGCCATGGTCTCCGCCCACTACCTGATGCAGCTCTTCCAGGAGGCCGGCCTCCCCCCGGGCGTCATCAACCTGGTCTACGGCTCGGGCGCGGAGGTTGGGGATGCCGCGCTCGCCAGCGAGCACCTGGCGGGCATCCACTTCACCGGTTCGACGCCGGTGTTCCAGGGCATGTGGAACACGGTCGGCGAGAACATCGCCCGCTACCGGAACTACCCGCGCATCGTCGGGGAGACTGGCGGCAAGGACTTCATCGTCGCGCACCGCTCGGCGGATCCGGAGAGCGTCGCGGCCGCAATCGTCCGCGGCTCCTTCGAGTACCAGGGGCAGAAGTGCTCCGCAGCCTCGCGCCTCTACATGCCGTCGAACCTCTGGCCGGAGATCCGCGAGCTTCTCCTCGAGGAAGTCCGGGGGATCAAGATGGGCGACGTCTCCGACTTCTCGAACTTCATGGGCGCGGTCATCGACGCGAAGTCGTTCGAGACGCAACGAGCGGCGATCGAGGAGGCGACGAAGCACAGGCGCACGAAGGTGCTCGTCGGGGGAGGTACCGACGACAGCGAGGGCTATTTCGTCGAGCCGACGGTGATCGAGACAGAAGACCCGAATTTCAGACTCCTGCGCGACGAGCTCTTCGGCCCGGTAGTCACAGCCTACGTCTACCCTGAAAACGAGTACGAACAGGCACTCGAGCTCGTCGACTCGACGGCGCCGTACGCGCTCACCGGCGCCGTCTTCGCAGACGAGCGCGAGGCGGTGCTGGAGGCGGGCGAGACCCTCCGCTACGCCGCCGGAAACTTCTACGTGAACGACAAGCCGACGGGCGCCGTCGTGGGCCAGCAACCGTTTGGCGGCGCGCGCGCGTCCGGGACGAACGACAAGGCCGGCTCGATGTGGAACCTCATCCGCTGGGTGAGCCCACGCACCATCAAGGAGACGTTCATCCCGCCCCGGGACTACCGCTACCCGTTCATGCGGGATGAGGGCGCTATTTAGCCCAGATCGCGCGGCTCGTCCCCAGATGTTTCCACACGCTGGACATGTCCAGGGGTCAGGCCCCTCGACATGTCTGGAGCGGACATGCCGCCGCTCCTCCGCCCCATCCGGATAATCCCGGGCGGTGGGATCTCCGGCCGGACTCGTTCTGCTGGCGGCCTCGGCGGTCGCGGCTGTCGTCCTCTTTCTCGTGCTCCGGCCCGACGGCGAGGAGCCGACGCAATCCGCATCAACCCCGAGCGCGACCACCACCTCGGGCGAGACGACGACCGAGACGGGGACGGAGACTGAAACCCTCCCGACGACGACGGACGAAACCCAGACTGCCGTCCGCGTCCGGATCCAGGCTCAGGAGACGGATCGGGCTCGATCCGTCGGATCGCGATCGAGCGGGACCAGCGCGTGACGCTCGTCGTGAGCGCCGATGTCGCCGACCACGTTCACGTCCACGGCTACGACCTCATGGCCGACGTGACACCGGGCTCGCCGGCCCGAATCTCCTTCAAGGCGACTGTTCCAGGGCGCTTCGAGGTCGAGCTCTCCCGGAGGAGGTCGGGTGCGGAAGAAGGGAACCATGCCGACCTCTTCCTGGGCAGCCTGATCCCGATCGCAGCGGCGTATGGCGTCTCCCACTACTTCTCGTCCTTACTCGTCCAGGGCGGTTCGCGATCACGCTCGCCTCGGACCCACTGGGGCGCGGCTGGGACCTGTTCGGCACGGCCGACTTCCAGCCGAACATCGCTCCCCTGTCCCCCAACACGATCTGGTACGTGCAGGTGGCCGCGCTCGTGGGCGGGCACGTGCTCGGACTCGTCCTCGCACACGACCGGGCCCTCACCGTCGCGGCATCCCCCGAGCGTGCGGTTAAGGCACAGCTTCCGCTCCTGGCGCTCATGGTGCTCTACACCGTCAGCGGGCTCTGGCTCCTGTCCCAAAACTGATGGTTGATCGGTAATTGGCGTGCCCGCGGGGACGGGCCAGACCAAGCCAGGGTGTGCCATCGTCCGCAGGCAAGGCTAGAAGCCTTGACAAGGGCGAGGGTGCGGCCTGGCGCCGCGTCTGGGCCGCCATCCGTGGGTGCGGTACTTGTCGATCAACCATCTAGGGCTAGGCGCCTCCGGCCCTGTGCAGGGCGGCGTAGATCTGGCGCCCGGTTTTCGCCGGGACGCCCGGAACCCCCTCGAGAGCTTCTGGCGCCGCCTCGAGCAGGCGCTCGGTCGAGCCGAAGTGGCGGATCAGAGCTCGCTTGCGCGCCGGGCCGACGCCTGGAAGAGCGTCGAGGATCGATTCGCGCGCGCGAGCGTCGCGGCGTTGCCGGTGGAAGCCGAGCGCGAAGCGGTGCGCCTCGTCCCGGATGCGCTGGAGGAGCTGCAGGCCCGGTGAGCCAGCCTCGAGCCGGATCGGGTCGGGCTGGCCCGGTACGAAGACCTCCTCTTCACGCTTCGCGAGCGAGATCACGGCCACTCGAGGAAGGGGATAGGCCTGCATCGCCGCGAGTGCCGCCGAGAGCTGTCCCTTCCCACCGTCGATGACCACCAGGTTCGGCGTCGAGCCGAAGCTCTCGTCGTAGTCAGCCGGATCGCTCGCAGGCCGGAGGCGCGCGAACCGCCTCGAGACCACCTCGCCCATCATCGCGAAGTCGTCCTGCCCCTCGGCGTGACGAACGCGGAACTTCCGGTAATGAGCCTTCTTGGTGATCGCGTCCTGGAAGACCACCATGGAGCCGACCGGCGACTCCTCCTGGATGTTCGAGATGTCGAAGCACTCGATTCGAAGCGGCAGGCTCTCGAGGTTCAGGCATTCCCGCAGCTCTTCGAGCGCCTCGATCCGGCGGGTCCGCTTCCGCTCGGAGTCGGCGGCGTCGTGCTCGAGGGCCAGCTCGGCGTTCTCCCGGGCCAGCTCTGCCAGCCGGCGCTTCTCGCCGCGCTGCGCCGGTCTGACCTCGACCTGCGAGCCCCGCCGCTCCGTCAGGAACTCCTC
>DASQGA010000294.1:0-7215 GCA_035632855.1 Gaiellaceae bacterium
GCAGGTCGGCGTGCCGCCGAGATCGCAGACCGGGCACCGCCCGACCCGGGCTTCCCCGGGCTCCAGCCTCCGGTCGCGACGCCGGCGGTCGGCGGGTTCGACGAGGAGACGGGCGCCGAGAGCCCGTCCGACCAGGCCGCGCGGGCTTGGTCGGCGATCGAGGCGGCCGGCGATCTCGGCCTCTACGGCTACTACACGAGTGGAGTTACCGAGCTCGCCGTCGCCTCGACGACCGGCCTTTCGGTCTCCCAGTCCATGACCGACGCGACCGTCCTGGCGCTGGCCGCTTCCGACCGCTGCTCCGGCTATGCCCAGGCCACTTCCTGGAAGACAGGCGAGATCGATCCTGCCGAGGTGGCGCGCGAGGCGGCTGAGAAGGCGGCGCGAACCGCAGGGGCCCACGACCTCGAGTCCGGGACGTACCGGGCCGTGCTCGAGCCGTACGCCTTCGCGGAGCTCCTCTGGTACTTCGGGTACAGCTCGCTGGGCGCCCTCGGGCTTCTGGAGGGGAGGAGCTTCCTCTCGGGCCGGATCGGCGAGAAGCTCTTCGACCCGGCCTTTTCGCTCTACGACGACGGGGGCGACCCCAGCGGGCTCCCGAAGGCCTTCGACTTCGAGGGGGTGCCGAAGCAACGGGTCGCGATCGTCGAGAGCGGCGTCGCGCGGGACGTCGTCTGGGACCGGCGCACCGCAGCGCAAGCGGGTCGCGAGTCGACCGGCCACGCGTTGGCTGCTCCGGCCCAGTCCTTCGGTCCGCTCCCCTTCAACCTCTCCGTGCCCGCCGGGGATGCGGATCTGGACGAGCTCGCCGAGTCAGTCGGTGACGGGATCTACGTCACGCGGCTCCACTACGTGAACCTCGTCGACCCGCGGGAGGGCTTGATCACGGGCATGACGCGAGACGGGACCTTCCGGATCGAAGGCGGCCGCGTGACGACGCCGCTCGCCAACCTGCGCTTCACGACGTCGTTCCCCGCGCTCGCTGCCTCCCTGCTCGGCCTGGGACGGGACGTGGCGCTCGTGAACGGGAGTGATTTCTACGGAGAGCGGTATCCGTTCGGATCGCTCGTGCCGGCCGTCGCGACCGAAGCCTTCACCGTGGTCGGGACCGGCTCCGGGCCTGGCCTCTGAGCCGCGCGCTCTAGAGCAGATAGAAGAGTGCGATCGTCGTGATCGTGAAGATGACTCCGACCACGACCGTCAAGCGCGTCAGGTTGCGCTCGACGATGTGCTGACCGCCCTGGGAGGCGGGCGTGTAGCCAAGGCCGCCGAAGCCGGCGTCTCGCCCCGAGTGCATGAGAACGAGCACGACCATGAAGATCGAGATGAGGACGTGAAAGGCCGCGACGACTCCGAGCACAAGCTCAGGATAGCGGGGCGACCGCTTCATGGATCGCTTCCACCAGCTCGGCCTCGATCCTGTCCTTGCTGACGTAGCCGCTCGCCCCCGCCTCGCGCGCCCGCTCGACGTCCTCCTCCGCATTCGAGCCTGTGACGAACAGGACGCGGGTGCCGGGAGCCTGCTGCCGGATCGCGCGTGTGGCCTCGAATCCGTCCAGCACCGGCATGCTGACGTCCATCAGGACCACCTCGGGCTCAAGCTCCACCACGCGCTCGACGGCTTCGAGGCCGTTGGGCGCCGTCGCGACGACGTCGATCCCGTGCTCTGTTTCGAGCAGCGCCCGCAGCGCGTCGACGAAGAGGCTGTGATCGTCCGCGATCAAGATCCGTACCGGTGCGCCCATCTAGGCTGACACTAGCCCAGAAAGATGTGGATTTCGACAGGTTTAGTTGGAGCCCGGGCGGGCCCGGCGTGCGATCTCGAGCCCGCTCTGCACACCGACGTGCTCCACCTGGAGGGTCGTGTGGTCGAGTCCGAACCGCTCCCGGAGCAGGCTCTCCAGCTCGAGCCGGATCCGGTGGCAGTCCGCACCCGGCTCCACGAGCACGTGGGCCGAGAGGGCCGGAAAGCCACTCGTGACCGTCCAGACGTGGAGGTCGTGGACCTCCACCACGCCGGGGTGCGTCGCGATTTCCCGGCCTACGTCCGCAGGGGGAGCAGACTCCGGTGCGGCCTCGAGGAAGATGCGGCCCGACTCCTTCAGCAACGTGTAGCTCGCCAGGAACATGAGGCCGGCGACGAGCAGCGAGGCGACGGGGTCGAACCGGTCCCAGCCGGTGAGGAGGATGAGCCCGCCGGCGACGGCCGTCCCGGCGAACGCGGCTAGGTCGGTGGCGATGTGGAGGTAGGCGCCACGGATGTTCAGGCTGTCCCGGCGGGCACGCGAAAGGAGTGCGAGCACGGCGAGATTGACTGCGATGCCGGCCAGGGCGACGATCGAAACAACCCCGCCGCGCACGTCAGGCGGCTCGACTAGACGGCGGCTGCCCTCGAAGAGGATCCAGACTCCGATCAGGGCAAGCGTGATCCCGTTCGCCTGCGCCGCGAGGATCTCGGCTCGGCCGAACCCGAACGTCCAACGACCCCGTGCCGGTAGCTTCGCCGCCCAGGCGGCGACGAGTGCGAGTGCAAGTGCAGCCGCATCGGTCAGCATGTGCCCGGCGTCGGCCAGGAGCGCGAGCGAGCTCGAGACGACCGCGAAAACCACCTCCACGACCATGAAGCCGAGGATCAGCACCAGCGAGACGGCGAGCAGTCGCCGGTCGTCTTCGGCCGCGGGCGCTTGATCGTGGCCGTGGTGCATCAGAGCTATTGTGCCGCCGCGCGCTCTAGCACGGCCTCGAGGCGCTCGGCCTGAACCCGGACGTCATGGGCCGAAGCGGCAGTTCGCGCGGCGTGATTCGGCCGCGGGAGCTCCGCGGCCCGGCGAAGCCCAGCCGCGATCGCGTCCAGGCTTTGCGCATCGACCAGGATGCCGGACTCGGCGCTCACGAACTCTGGCGGCCCTCCGACCTCGGTGGCGACGACCGAGCGCTCGCTCGCCATCGCCTCGAGCAGTGCCTGCCCGAACGGCTCCACCAAGCTCGGCTGGCAGAGGACATCGCAAGCCGCGATCCAGGTGGCGACCTCGTCGTGCGGAACCCGCCCGACCACGCGTACTCCCGGGCGGCCCTCGAGGCGCGAACGCAAAGGGCCGTCACCGACGAAACCAAGGCTGCCGCGGCCGACGCGCTCGAAAGCCTCCGCCAAGCGGAGGACGTTCTTTCGCTCGTCGAGCCTTCCCACGCACAGATAGAACGGCTCCTCTCCCTGCCAGCCGACCTGCTCCCGGGCCCTCGTCGCGTCACGCCCGCGGAAACGGTCCATGTCGACGCCGCTGTCGATCACTTCGATCCGGCCCTCCAGGCCGGGAAGCTTCCGGAGCAGCTCTCGTCGCAAGTAGTCGGAGACGGCGACGACAGAGTCAGCCCGTTGCACAGCCAGCGCCGTCAGCCCGCGGACGCCCCTGATCCCGTCCACGTTCCGGACGTCACGGCCGTGGGCGGTCAGCACCAGGCCGGAACCGGTGAGCCGCGCCGCGGCGGCGGCGGCGAGCCCGGCCGGAACGAGGTAGTGCGCGTAGACGACGTCCGGGCGAAACCGGCGCGCCGCCCGCCACGCGCTACCCGCCAGGCGAACGTGCTTTGCGGGCCCCCCGGACCTGCGATTGGAGACGGCGTAGCAGAGCTCGTGACCGCGAGCCTCGAGCGCGTCCGCGATCTGCTTCACAAAAACACCGTAATCCGGCTCCTCCCGCCCGGGAAACATCGATGAAACAAGGAGAATCCGCATGATTTTGACTCTTGTCAGGTATAGCTCGAACGGGGGTCGCGGCACTTCACTCCCCCCGCTACACCTAGTCCATGAGCGCAACTCTTTCAGGAAGCATCGACGTCGCCGCTGTCGAGGCGCACCTGGGGCGCTACGTGGTCTCGTGTCCACTCTGTCGAGCTGTCGACCGCATGAGCGTTGCGAAGCACCTGTGCGGACTTGAGGCGTGCGACGGAGCGGACGACGAGGTGCCCGTGGTTCTCGTGGTCTGCCGACGCTGTGGCTACCTGATGCCGCTGGCTGCCGACCGCATCGTCGGCGCCGATCCGATCGCTGCCTAGTAGCACTCGATCGGTCGACGCCGGGTTCAAGCGGTCCTACGCGGCCGCCGTCGAGGCGAGTGACGAGCGACTCGACGTCGCCGGCGCAGAGCTCGCCGGGCGCCGTCCCGCCGGTGTGGCACCGATGCGCTCACCCTCGCCCTAGGCAGCGCGGATGTAGCGCCGCTCGGACTCGCGGTCGAGCCGGTCTTCTGCCCGCGCCCGAGCGATGATCTCGTCGGCAGGGCCGAAGCGCGCGTGCACCTGGGCACGCCGCAGTTCGGTCCACAGCTTCTCGATGAGCTCGGAGAGCTCAGCCGCCTGCGCCGACTTGATCGCGTCGTGCTGGTCGGACAGGTCTTCCCAAATCTCGGCCCGGCGCTCTGTGGCCGCGTCGAGATCTCTACGGATGTCAGTTGGCGTTCTCATTACTTTTGAGAACGAATCAGCCGCACCCGTCATTCCCCTCAAGGAACTCGTTTCAAAACGAAGCCTTGAGCCGCCGGGCCGCGCTGGACGCCGCGCTGCCGCGTCCTCGGTTGCGCTCGTAGCCTCCGGCTACGAACCCGCCCTGCGTCCTTGCATCGCAACGCCCATCGCACCCCGGCGGCGAACCGTCATTCTGAAACGAGTTCTAGCGACCGGTCGCGGAGAAGTGCTGGTAGTCCTTCGGAGACCTCCAGTACCCGCCCCATTCCCAGCCGATCGACGCGAAGGCGCGGACGACCGCGTCGCCTCCGTGAATCATTCCCTTGGCCCGCTTCGAACGGTCGACGAAGGCCGCTCCGCGCGGCGGCGAGACGCGTCCGCTCGAGGACACGTACGGGTTCTGGACCGGGTTGATGTCGATCGCCCGGCCGTACGCGTGCTCCGACCACCGGGTCGTGCCCGCCACGAAGCGGCAGTTGAAGGCGGAGGTGTTGTTCGCGGCGAGAGAGCGGTCGTCGCTCGACCCGTAGGCGTCGACGAGCCACAGGCGCCGGATCGGATACCGGATCGCATACAGGCGTTTCAGGACCCGGACGACGGGCCCCGACTGCCACCGGTTGATGATGAGACGGCCGCGGTGCACCTCGCCGTCATAGCCCCAGTGGCTGATGCGCAGCAATCGGAGGTTCCTGATGTGAAGGGGACAGCCCGGCCGCCAGGAGCTCATTCGGCTCTGGAGCTCCGGCGAGATTCGGTGCACGGTTCCGCGGAACTCGGGCGCCGCCGAGCCTGCCGGGACGAACACGGCGAAGGCCGCCAGTGCGAGGGCGAGGCGCTTCATGAGAGCCGGAGGCGGGATTCGAACCCGCGACATCGCGCTTACAAGGCGCGCGCTCTGGCCAGCTGAGCTACTCCGGCTTTCAACCGAGGAAAATGCTCTGCATTTTCCTCGGGGGTAAATCTAGTCACTTCGCTTCGCTCGTGAACGTAGGGGCCGGGCTTGCCCGGCCCGCGTCTAAGACAGAACCTGGCGGCCCTGTTGGTGCGTGAGCACCTTTCGCTTCACGCGCTGCAGAGCGTTGTCGATCGTCTTCGTATCGCAGCCGAGCTCGACCGCCATCTCCTCGTACGAGAGCCCCTCCATGTAGCAGCGAAGCGCGTCGCTCTCGAGCGACGAGAGGCCGGTTCCGAGGCAGAAGACGAGACTCTGGAGCTCCTCCGTCGAGATGACGCAGATCGCGGGATCCTCGACACCCGGCCCCGGGAGCGCATCGCCGAGGGTGCAATCCGAGTCGTCCTGGCCCGCCGGCGTCTGGCTGAACGACACGTACTGGTTCAGCGGTACATGCTTGAAGCGCGTGGCGGCCTTGATGGCCGTGATGATCTGGCGCGTGATGCAGAGCTCCGCGAAGCTCCGAAACGACGTGTCCTTGTCGGAGCGGAAGTCGCGAACGGCCTTGTAGAGGCCGATCAGCCCTTCCTGAATCAGGTCGTCGGACTCGCCGCCCGCGATGAAGTACGAGCTTGCCTTGAGGCGGACGAAGCCGGTGTACCGGCGGATGAGCGAGTCGAGGGCGACATCGTCCCCGTTTCGCGCGCGGATGACGAGTCGGACGTCATCTTGTTCGCGCTGAAGCCTTTCTGGCGACCGAGCGGTGGCGAGCTGGGGACGCGGCATGTCTCCTCCTGGGGCAGTGTGGAGGGAAGAGCGGCTTTCACCTTCGCAACTCTAACCCTCAGGTTGAGGCTGCTTGAGGCTAGCAGCAACCTGTGGATAATTCAAGCGCGGCGGCGACGCCACTCTTCGAGGCGACGCAGGGTCTCTCCTCCCACCGAGTCCCCCACCTTCGATCCCGGCGACGCCACGTCGCCCGACGGCTCCTCCCCGAGGCCGCTGACGAAGTCCGCAGATCCCACCTTCCGGACCTCCTGCCCTGCGGTCTCCCTGATGGCCCGGTCACTCGAGACCAGGAGCACTCGCTCGGTGCGCCGGTGCTCCGCAGCCAGGCGTTCCAGCAGCTGGTCGGCGGGCTGTGCGAACCGAACGGCCAGGCTTCCGTACGAGTGGTCCTCGCCGTAGCCGTCGAACACGACAACACCGCGCGCGCCGCGCAGGGCAACGAAGGAAGCGAGGTGGTCGACCAGCTCTTGCCGCTCCGCGTACCCGCCGGCGTGCAACAGGTTGTGGCCGTCGAACAGGTAGAGCGTCGGGTCAGGCACGGCGCTGGCGAGCGGCCTCGAAGAGTGCGATCCCCGCAGCGACGCTGACGTTCAGCGACTCCACACGGCCCGCGAGCGGGATCGCGAACGCGTCGTCGCAGGCCCGGCGCACACCGGGCCGCACACCCTTGCCCTCGGATCCGAAGACGAGCAGGGAGCCTGTTGCGAGGTCGGCCGACCAGACGGGCGTCTCGGCGTCTCCGGCGGCCGCCCACGCCCAGACGTCGTTCCGTTTTACCTCGTCGAGGTAGCGCGAAAGGTTGACCACGACTCCCACCGGCAGGTGCTCGACGGCGCCGGCGGACGCGTGGCAGACGGCCGCGGTGACGCGCGCCGAGCTCCGCTCGGGGACGACGACGCCGGTCGCGCCTGCGCCTTCGGCGCTCCGGCAGACCGCGCCGAGGTTGTGGGGGTCTGTGACCTGGTCAAGGCAGACGACGAGCGGGCGCTCCCCGGCCGCGATCTCGTGCGCGTCGGCGTAACGATAGGGCTCCACCCACGCAACGACTCCCTGATGGTCGCGCGTGCCCGCCG
>DASQGA010000295.1:0-4291 GCA_035632855.1 Gaiellaceae bacterium
GTTCCGTTCGGCCGGGATGGCGCCGAGGGGTGTTCCGTCCGCGGCGTACACGAACGAGTTCTGCCCAAGTGGGAGTACCGGCCGGATCAGCTCGAGGCTGCAGCTGTTTCGAAACGCGCTGGCGCCGGTGAAGGCCGCAGCAGTCAGAGCCGCCAGGATGGCGGCTGTGCCGAGCCCGATCGTCAGGAGGACAAGGCGGCGCCGAGCGGCGTAGTGGCGCCTGCGCCGGTTCCGGTCGCGGCGCCGGTGGTTGGCGTACACCTTGGCCGTCGGGCGTGACTTGGCGCCGTTCCGAGGTCGCCCGTTGCCGTTGCCTGGGCGCCCGTTGCCGGGGCCGCCACGACCGTTCCCCTTGCCGTTTCCACCGCGCGGCGGAGGCATCAGAGGAGGCCTTCCTGCCGGAGCCGGCGGTGCGCGGCGAGCCTGAGCGACGCCTCGAGACCGGCTACTCGCCCGGGCTGCGCCCACGCCTCGACCCGAACGACCGCTCGATCGGTCTCGAAGGCGCTCACGGTGATGTTCGGCTGGGTGTCGGGCATAGCGTCGGGCGCGGCCTTCGCCTCCTCGGCGACGAGCGCGAGCACCCGGTCGAGGTCAGACGAGATCGGTACGGGGATAGTGACCTCCGCGAGGTGCTCCAAACGTGCGATGGTCGAGTTCTGAATCGTATCGGAGGCAAGCTTCTCGTTCGGGATGTAGAAACGGGCACCGTTGCCCGTTTGGAGGATGGTGTAGGTCAGGGCGATCTCCTGCACCGTGCCCGAGGCATCGGCAACCTTGACCTCGTCCCCAAGACGGAGCGGCTGGGTGAATGCGATCATGATGCCGGAGACGAAGTTCCCCAGGGTAGACCGGGCCGCCATACCGATGACGAGGCCCACGACCGCGGAGGAAGCAAGGATTCCCCCTGCCACCGTCCTGATCTCCGGGATCACGAGGAGAGCGCTCAGGACCCCGAAGGCGACGATCGTAGCCACCAAGCTTCGCCGGAGCACGCGGTAGCGCGTCATGGCCTGCGGTTCGAGCTTCAGACGCCGGGTCAGCGACCGGTCGGCGAGGCGCGCCACGACAAGGGCGATCAACACGACCCCCGCCGCAACAGCGGCACGCTTCCACCAGTCGGCGTCCATCCGGAGTCAGTTCTCTAGAACGGGAGCGGCTTCCTGCCTGCGAATCCGGCTTCGAGCGTGTGCCAGAAGGAGACCTCGGGCTCTCCGAGTCGCCAACACAGGAGCACGGTCGACCCGTCGGCCGGATGCCGGGCCGGGAAATCGACGAGGCCCGTGTCCGGATCTTTGACCTGAACGCCGAGGCCGTCGAGCTCCTCGAAAGCCTCCCGGAGCCGGTTCGCGGAGGCGGCAGCCTCCTCCTGGAGCGCGCCCACCGGGCCCGGATGCAGCCCACCTCCGTTTCCAGCTACACGCGCGCGTACCGGGGCGAGACGCTGGTCGAGCTCGGAGAGCCTCCGGCGCGCTGCCACGAGGCGCTCGACCGCGAGCCTGACGACCGGCAGAGCGACGTTCGCTTCCTCCGGCGTGAAGAGCTGCACGAACGGGATACTTCCTGATCGCGTGATCCTCCGCCGAACCGTCCCCCTGCTCCTCCTGGCAGCTCTCGTCACGACGGGATGCGGGGAGCGCCCGGAGCCCGTGGGCGACCTCTCCGTGAAGTACCCGGTCGAGGTTCGGGGCGCCGGTGACGACCCGACCGAACTCGAGCGGGCGCCGAGACGGATCGTGGCCCTCGACCTGGGAGCTGCAGAGCTCCTTTCGAGAATGGGAGCGGGGGCGCGGCTCGTCGGCCTGCCGTCGGGCGCGCCGGTTCCGGCCGGAGGGGAGGCGCAGACGGTCGTTTCGCCAAGCGGACAGATCGACGTTCAGGAGATCGTCTCGCTGCGACCCGACCTGATCGTCGCAACACCGGACACGGATCCCGTTGACGTCTCTCGGGCGCAGCGGGAGAGCGGAGCCGCGCTCTACATCCAGCCCTCCGAGTCCGTGGACGACGTCGCCAGGAGTGCGATCGAGCTTGGTTTCCTCATCGCTGAGCCCGCGCAGGCCCGGACGCTCGTCGCGGGGATGAAGCAAAGTCTCGCCGACCTGGACGCTGCGCTCGCCGGCGTCACCGAGCGAACGGTCTTCGTCGACACCGGCTTCTTCGTCACCGTGCCCAGACAGTCGCTCCTCGGCGACCTGATCGAGCGAGCACGCGGACGAAGCGTCGCGGGCGCCCGGCCGGGGCTCGAGCCGTTCCCGCTCGGCCGCCTCGCACGGCTCGATCCCGACGTCTACCTGGCCACCTCGGACGCCCGGGTCACCCTGGGGCGGCTCCGCTCGAATCCGAAGACCGCGCAACTTCGGTCGGTTCGAGAGGGCCGGGTCCACATCCTGCCGCTCACTCTGGTCACGACCGCCGGCCCACGTGTGCCCGAGGCGCTCTCCGAGATCGCTCACGCCCTCCATCCCGAGGCGTTCTAGATGGTCGTGGCCGCCGATCTCGACGCGGTCACGCTCGACGCGCTCGGAACGCTCGTCGAGCTCGCGGATCCCGTGCCGGCCCTGGGTCGGGCGCTTACCGCGCACGGAGTTACACGAACGGAGACGGAGGTCGGCCGCGCATTCGCGGCCGAGGTCGAGTACTACCTCCCGCGCGCGCACACGGGGAGCGACCCCGAGACGCTCGCGACGCTCCGGCGGGACTGCGCTGCCGTCTTCCTGGACGCGTGCCAGGCCGATGTCGACCCAGGTGCTTTCGCGCCGGCCTTTGCCGCCGCGATCGAATTTCGGCTCCTCCCGGGAGTCATCGCCGCACTCGATGCCCTGCAGGCCGCCGGCCTCTCGCTCGCCTGCGTCGCGAACTGGGACGTCTCCCTGAGCGAGCACCTGAACGCTCTCGGCCTCACGCAGCGCTTCGACGCGACTGTCAGCTCTGCGGAGGCCGGGGCACAGAAGCCACACCCGCAACCGTTCGAGCTCGCCCTGGAGCGCCTCGGGGTCCCGGCGAGCCGGACGCTCCACTGCGGCGATTCCGACGCAGACCGGGAGGGTGCCGCACGGGTCGGGCTCGCGTTCGAGCCCGACCCTGTGGCAACACTCCCGGAGCGACTGGGGATTCGTTGAGCGACGAGCGAAAGCCGGGCCTGCAGACACGGGCGATCCACTCGCCGCCCCAACGTCCCGCTGCCGGCATTCCGTTGGTAGGCCCGATCGTTCCCGCGGCCACGTTCGCCTTCGAGACGGCCGCGGAGTTCGGCCGCGTCATGCGGGAGGAGCAGTACGGGTTCCTCTATGCCCGCCTTCGTAACCCGACCGTCGAGGAGCTGAATGCGGTCCTCGCCTCACTCGAGGGCGCGGAGGCCGCACAGGCCTTCTCGTCGGGCATGGCCGCGATCTCGGCAGCCCTCTTGACCACGCTCGAAGCCGGCGACACGCTCCTCTGCGCGCGCCAGCTCTACGGCAACACGTACTCGTTCATCGAGAAGCACCTGCCCCGAGTCGGCGTCGAAGTCGTGTACCTCGATGTGACCGACCTCGCCGGGTGGGAACGCCCGGCGCGAGCTCTGTACGTCGAGACGATCTCGAATCCCGCGGTCCCGGTTGCCGACCTGCAAGGGCTAGCCGAGCGGAAGGGCGACGCCGTTCTCATCGTTGACAACACCTTCGCATCGCCAGTGCTCTGCCGCCCCCTCGAGCTCGGCGCCGACATCGTCTGCGAGTCGGCGACCAAGTACCTGAACGGCCACCACGATGTCACAGCCGGGGTGCTCGCGGGGAGCGCCGAAGCGGTCGCCCGTGCTCGCGACCACCTGATCGACGTGGGCTCGGTGCTCGATCCCTTCCCCGCCTTTCTCCTCAGGCGAGGGTTGAAGACGCTCGCACTTCGGATGGAGCGTGCATCGAACAACGCCCTGGCTCTTGCACGCTTCCTCGAAAGCCACGAGAAGGTCGGGCGGGTCGACTACGTCGGCATCGCGAGCTACGAGCACTACGAGCTGGCCGTGAGGCAGCTCGACGACTCGGGCGGCATGCTGGCCTTCGACGTCGGCGGGCGCGAGCCGGCCGAGCGGCTCATGGACTCACTCGGGCTCTGCGCCCGAGCCACGAGCCTCGGCGGGGTCGACACCATGATCTCACACCCCGCTTCCACTAGCCACAGGCAGTTCAGCACCGGCCAGCTCGCGGCGGCTGGAGTGTCCGAGGGCCTTCTGCGCGTGTCCGTAGGCTGTGAAGATGGAGACGACATCGTCGCCGACTTCGAGCAAGCCCTCGGCCGCATCTAGATCTCAGCAGAC
>DASQGA010000296.1:0-6812 GCA_035632855.1 Gaiellaceae bacterium
GCCGGGACTCGTCCTGCGGCGATCTTGCGGGCGACGATGGCAGCGTCCTCGCCCACCCCGATGAAAAGCGAGGACTTGCGCTTGCGGAGGAAGTGGACGCCGACGAAGGAGAGCCCGGGAGCGACGGTGCTCGCGCCCTCGTCATGGATCGGGAAACCGAGCTCATCGAACGCGCCCGGGCAGCGAACCCAGGACTCGTAGTCGGGCCGGAACCCACCCGCGAAGACGACGGCGCCGAAGCCGCTCAGGCTCAGCTGCTCGAGTGTTTCGGCGCTGAACGGGTCCGGTTCGGGGATATCGGGCCGCTGTAGTCCGCGTTCGGCCACCAACTTTCGGACTAGATCCATGAGCTGGGCGTAGCGCTGATCGCCCCAGCCCACGCTCTCCCCGAGGTCGGGCGCGAATCGGGCGTTGCGACCCTCAGCGCCCAGGAAATGACCGAGGAGGTTGACGCCCATTCGCCGCAGCGTCCGGAAATGGAGGTCATGGCCCCCGTCGTGACCGCTCGTCAGCAGGTTGGCAGCCAGCCGCGCCGTCGGGGTTGGCAAAGAACTAAGCGGCGCGTCGAGAAAGCCCGTTTCCTGGAGCCACCAGACGATGTCGTGATCGCCAAGCCGACGGGGCGCCCACGGGGCCCGCCCGCAGGCGAGGAAGACTGCGCGGCCGGATTCATGAAGCTCCTCGGCAATCTGGCACCCAGACTGGCCGCTCCCGACCACCAGCACGGGCCCGGGAGGCAGCTCGGCCGGGTTCCGGTAATCCTCGACGTCGATCTGCAGAAGATCAGCAGGGAGCGTGGCCGCGCCAGCCGGTCGGTGCGGCCGCTGGTACGCGCCCGTGCTCAGTACCACCGTCGTCGCCTCGAGCTGGCCGGCAGACGTCTCCAAAAGGAACCCGCCGTCGAGCCCTGGCTGGAGCGAGGTGACCTCGACACCCTCCCGTACGGGCACCCCGAACGTGGCCGCGTAACGCTCGAGGAACCCCACGATTTCGTCGCGAAGATCGAAGCCATCGGGATCCTTCCCGTCATATGGCTGGCCCGGGAGGCGCATGCTCCAATTCGGTGTGACCAGACAGAAGCTGTCCCATCGCCCTCGCCAGGTCTGCCCGATCTGGCCCTTTTCGAGCACGACGTGGGCAACTCCAGCCTGCGTGAGCTCGCGACTCACTGCAAGCCCGGCCTGACCGGCACCGATGACGACAACCTCGAACCGATCGCTCATCGAGCCCGAGATGTTATGCCGCGCGGACGAAGAGGCCTGCGGCCGCCCGCTCGCCGATCGCTCGCTCGCCGCCGTTCAGCTTGACCGTGATCGGGCCTTCGTCCGACTGTGACTCGTGCAGCTCGATCGTCGTACCCGGGATGAGGCCTTCGTCGTAGTACCAGTGGAGGAGCTCGCCGTCGTGCTCGGCAAGCCGGACGATCTCTCCGCGGGTCCCGGGCGCAAGGTCAGAAAGCGCGGCAAGGTCGCGGTTCTCGGCCTGCTCGAACTCGGTGTCGACGGGCCAGCCGTGGGGGCAGCGCTTGGGGTCACCGAGCTGCTTCGCGATCCGCTCGATCATCTCGTCCGTGAACGTGTCGCCCAGAAGATCGGCCTGTTCGTGCGCTTCGCCGGGCGTGTAGCCCATGAAGTCAGTGAGGAGGCGCTCGATGATCCGGTGGCGGCGGACGGCGCGCTCTGCGAGCTTGCGGCCCTTCGGCGTCAGGATCGCCTCCTTGTGCTCACCCCGCTCGACGAGCCCGTCGGCTTCGAGCCGCTTCAGCATCTCGCTGGCCGACGCCCGTGAGACGCCGAGCATGTCCGCCACCCGGACGGCTACGGTCCGCGAGCCTTTCGTGGCCGGCTGGTACTCGCCGATCGGGAAGGCGAGGAAGTAGATGGTCTCCAGGTACTCGTCCGTGGAATGTCCCTGGGCCATGCGACGATTCTATCCGTGCCTCGATACGCATCCGTCTATCCGCTCGTCACCGCCCGCGCTCTCGCCCGGCCCTTCACGTACCTCGCCGAGGGGCTCGAGCGTGGGTCGATCGTCTCCATCATGTTCGGGCGCTCCAAGCGCCGGGGCGTGGTCGTCGCCCTCGAGGACGAGGTGCCCGAGGACGTCGAGCCGGTCGCCGTCTCGGAGGTGCTCGGATCGGTTCCGGAACCGCTCGTCGACCTCGCGCTCTGGCTCGCGGACTACTACGGCTCCACGCCGGCCCGGACGCTCGCGCTCGTGGCCCCGCCTGCCCGCAAGCGGCGCGCAGGCGCGAAACGGCGCCCGCGTCCAGAGGATCTGGCAGGCGAAGCGCGTCCCGCCGCGCTGACCGGGGCGCAAGAGCGCGTGCTCGCGCAGGTGGTTGGCGCGCTCGGCCGCCCGGGCCACTACCTTCTCTACGGCGAGACCGGGAGCGGGAAGACGGAGGTCTACCTGAGGGCCTGTGAGGCGGCCCTCGAGCAGGGGCTCGGCGCCATCGTGCTCGTCCCGGAGATCGCCCTCACCCCGCAGGCGTTCGGCCGCTTCCGGGCGCGTTTCGGCGACCGGGTGGCCGTCCTGCACTCGTCCCTGACCGAGGCGGAGCGCCGTGACGAACGCGAGCGGATCGCGGCCGGGGATGCGCGCGTGGTGGTCGGCGCCCGCTCGGCGATCTTCGCCCCGGTCGAGCGTCTCGGGTTGGTCGTCGTCGATGAGGAGCAGGACTCGTCCTACAAGCAGGAGTCCGACCCGCGCTACGACGCGCGCACGGTCGCTGCGAAGCGCGGTGCGCTCGAAAACGCAGTCGTCCTCTACGGGACGGCGACTCCCCGACCCGAGAGCTGGGAGCGGCTCGAGCGACTCGAGTTGGGGAAGCGGCTGACGGGCTCGCTGCCGCCGGTCAAGGTCGTCGACCTGCGCCGTGAGGCCGGGTATCCGCTCTCGGCGCCACTCCTCGCCGAGCTCGGCCGGCTCTCCGACGGTGGCGGCAAAGCCGTGCTCCTCCTGAATCGCCGCGGCGTCGCGCCGGCGATCCACTGTCGCGCGTGTGGCCAGACCTTCCGCTGCGACCAGTGCGACGTCGCGCTGACCCTCCACGGCGATGGACGGCTCCACTGCCACCACTGCGGCTTCACGGCGGAGGGGCCGGACCGGTGCCCGGCCTGCGGTTCGACCGAGCTGGCGCGCCTCGGGGCCGGCACCGAGCACCTGGAAACGGAGCTCGCGGAGCAGTTCCCGGACCTCGAGCTGATCCGTTTGGACGCGGACACGGTCTCCGACCCCGTGCGCCTCCGCGACGAGCTTGCCCGGTTTGCGGCCACCGACCGCTCCATCCTCCTCGGCACCCAGATGGTCGCGAAGGGGCACCACTTCGCCGGCGTCTCCCTCGCGGCGGTCGTCGACGCCGACACGGGGCTCGGAATGCCGGACTTTCGTGCCGAGGAGCGCACGTTCCAGCTCGTCACCCAGCTGGCGGGGCGAAGCGGGCGGGACGCCCCCGGGCGAGTGCTCGTGCAGACCTATCAGCCGGATGCTCACCCGATCGCGCTCGCGGCGCGGCACGGGGTGGAGGAGTTCCTTATCGGGGAGCTGGCCCGCCGCCGCGAGCTCGGCTACCCGCCCTTCCGCCAGCTCGTCCGGATCGTCGTGTCGGGCCCGGACCCGGGCGGACCACGCGCCGTCCTCGACCAGCTTCGCGCGGGTCTTGAAGAGCTCCCGGACACGGATCTCCTGGGGCCAGCGACGCTCCTGCGGCTTCGGGGGCGGCACCGCGCGCAGCTCCTTGTGAAGACGGGGGCTCCGCGGCCCGTCGCGAGCCGCGCGGGCCGGCTCCTGAGCGCCGCCGCGGTCGCGATGCGGAGAGATAGCCTGGCCGCCGTGGTCGACGTCGATCCGCAGAGCTCGTCGTGAGGAGAGCCGCGGCCCTGCTCGCACTCACAGTGGCTCTCGGCGGTTGCGGCGGGGACGACACCGCTTCGCCCGAGGAGGTCGTGCGCAGCTGGTCGGAAGCGCTGAACGCCGACGACAACGACGGCGCCGCCGACCTCTTCGCCAGCGGGGCCGAGGTTGTCCAGGCCGGCATGTCGTACCGCCTCTCTCGGCACGACGAGGCCGTCCGCTGGAACGCCGGCTTGCCGTGTAACGGGCAGATCCTCGAGCTCGAAGTCGACGAGGACGAGGTCACCGCGGTCTTTGTCCTCTCCGACTCAAAGACAACGCCCTGTGACGCGCCAGGGGCCAAGGCGACGGCCATCTTCACCGTGCGAGACGGCAAGATCGTCCGGTGGGAGCAGCTCAGCTCCGAGGCTCCCGCTCCTGGCGACGTCGTTTAACCTGACCGCCCGTGAGCGAGGTCGAAGGACAAATCCGTGACGAAGAGCTGGATGCCGAGCGGGAGGCGCGCCGGCAGCAGGCGCTCGCCCAGGTACGCCAGTATCCGGACCCGGTGCTCCGGATGCGCGCCAAGGAGATCGAGGAGCCCGACGACTCCCTTCCCGACCTGGCGGAGCGGATGGGCCAGCTCATGCAGGAGGCGCGTGGAGTGGGGCTTGCCGCCCCCCAGGTAGGCATCCTCCGCCGCTTCCTTGTCTACCAGGCGGCTGACGAGTCGCCGGTGCAGGCGCTCGTGAACCCCGTGATCGTCGAGACGTCCGAGGTGACCGAGATCGGCCCTGAGGGGTGCCTCTCGCTCGGCGCCGCGTCGATCGTCGTGGACGTCGAGCGTCCGGACTCTGTGGTCATCGAGGCCAGGACGCCGGTGGGGGAGGACCTCCGGATCGAGGCGGAAGGGCTCGAGGCTCGCGTCCTCCAGCACGAGATCGACCACCTGGACGGTGTGCTGATCCTCGACAAGACAACGCCCGAGCAGCGTCGCGAAGCGCTCGGAAAGCTCCGCCCGCAGCCGCTGCTCGGACCGATCGAGGTGTGACGCTCGCGGTTGCGGCGACTGCGCCGTTCGGCGCCGCCGTGCTCGAAGGCCTCGCGGCCAGGTACGACGTCGAGCTCCTGCTGACGCGACCGGACCGGCCGAAAGGGCGCGGCCGCCGCGAAGGGCCGCCGCCCGCAAAGGAGGCTGCGGAGCGCCTCGGAATCCGAGTCGAGCAGCCGGAGCGGCTCGAGGCCGTGCCGGGGACGGCGGAAACGGTCGTCGTCGTCGCGTACGGGCTCCTGATCCCGGAGTCGCTCCTCGCAGAGCGCCTCTGGCTGAACGTCCATCCGTCGCTCCTCCCGCGCTGGCGCGGCGCTGCTCCGGTCGAGCGGGCGCTCATGGCCGGCGACCAGGAGACCGGCGTCACGATCCACCGAACGACCGCGGAGCTTGACGCCGGCCCGATCGCCGCGCAGCGGAGTTTCCCGATCGGCCCGGAGGACGATGCGGGCGCGCTCTACGGGCGCTCCGCCGCGCTCGCGGTCGAGCTCCTGGACGAGGTGCTGCCGGACCCGTCGTTCGCCCCGCAGCCGGAGGAGGGGGTCAGCTATGCGGAGAAGATCGGCCCCGAAGACCGCGAGATCGACTGGTCGCGCCCGCCGCAGGAGGTCTACGACCGGATTCGCGCGCTCTCGCCGCACATCGGCGCGCGCGGGGAGCTCCACGGCCGCCGGGTGACCGTCTGGCGCGCGCGGCTGGTCGACGGGAACGTCGAGCCGGTCGAGGTGCAGCCGGAAGGGCGCCGCCGGATGACCTACGAGGAGTTCCTCCGCGGGCTCCGATGACGGCCCGCCAGGTCGCCTACGAGGTCGTCCGGCGTGTCTTCGAAGAGGACGCCTACGCGGACCGCGTCTTCCGCCCCGCTGCCGAGGAGCTGGACGAGCGCGACCGGGCCTTCGCAATGCAACTGGCCTACGGGACCGTGCAGCACGTCCGCACCCTCGACCACGCAATCGAGACGCTGGGCAAGCGCCCCGTCCGGAAGCTCGACCCTGCCGTCCGCGCCGCCCTCCGGCTCGGTGCCTACCAGCTCGCGTTCATGGATTCGGTGCCGGCGCACGCGGCTGCCAACGAATCCGTTGAGCTCGTCCGGCGCGCCCAGCTCGAGCGGGCGGTTCCGTTCACGAATGCGGTCCTGCGCCGGCTTTCCGAGGGTCTCGGTGGGCTGCTCGCGAGCCTCGGCGAGGAGACCCCCGAGGAGGCGGCGCTTCGCCACTCTTACCCCGACTGGATCGCGGAGACGTGGTGGCGGGAGTGGGGGGCGGAGGACGCGATCGGCCTCATGCGGGCCCAGAACGAGCCGCACGAGACTGCCGTTCGAACGCGCGACGGCGCGCGAGTCCTCGACCGAATCCCGGAAGACTGGCTCGAGACGGGCTACGCGTGGCCCCAGAGCCGCGGCTCGCAGCTGGCCGGCAGCGCGGTCGGTGCCGAGCCGGAAGACCGCGTGCTCGACCTCTGCGCGGCCCCTGGAGGAAAAACCGCCCAGCTAGCGGAGGTCGCGGGCGAGGTGGTCGCGGTCGAGAAGCACCGCGGCCGGGCCCGCGAGCTGGCGGAGAACCTCGAGCGCTTCGGTGCGCGGAACGTCCGCGTCGTGCACGCGGATGCGCTCGCTCTCCCCGGCGACCTCGGTTCCTTCGACCGGGTCCTCGTTGACGCGCCCTGCTCGGGGCTCGGCGTCCTTGCGTCGCGTCCCGACCTGCGCTGGCGCGCCAAGCCGCTCCCCGAGCTCCAGCTCGCGCTGCTGCGAGCGGCCGTTCCCTTGGCACGGCCGGGCGGCACGCTCACGTACTCGGTCTGCACCATCCACGAGGCGGAGAACGAGGCGGTCGTCGATGCGCTCGGGCTCCCCTTCGACGACCTGGGCTCCGAGTGGCCCGACTTCCGCCACCCGCGGCGGCCCGAGTTCCTGCTCACGCTGCCGCAC
>DASQGA010000297.1:0-1533 GCA_035632855.1 Gaiellaceae bacterium
GCAGCCGCTGCAGCCAGCCTCGCGGCCCGGGCTGCCAACCGAGCGTTCTGGTAGACTCTAAGAGGTTCGTAAACCCCTTTTTAGCAGGACTTTTTTCTGACAGAGACGACGTATTCCGCCAAGGACATCACCGTGCTCGAGGGCCTCGAGCCGGTGCGCTTGCGTCCTGGCATGTACATCGGCTCGACGGGGCCGAGAGGGCTCCACCACCTGATCTACGAGGCCGTCGACAACTCGGTCGACGAGGCCCTCGCAGGGCGAAACGAGAGGGTCGACGTGAACATCCATCCGGACAACTCGGTCACAGTCCGGGACTGGGGCTCCGGCATCCCCATCGACGTGATGCCCGAGCAGGGTTTGCCGGCTCTCACGGTCGTCCTCACCAAGCTGCACGCGGGGGGGAAGTTCGGCGGGGACGGCTACAAGGTCTCGGGTGGATTACACGGTGTCGGCATCTCGGTCGTGAACGCGCTCTCGGAGTGGCTGATCGCCGAGGTGAGACGAGATGGGAAGATCTACAGGCAGGAGTTCGCACGCGGTGCACCGACTGGGGACATGCAGGTCATCGGCAAGGCGACCGATACGGGCACCTCGATCTCGTTCATGCCGGACCCGGACATCTTCGAGGAGGTCGAGTGGTCCGAGGAGACGCTTGAGACGAGGCTCCGCGAGACGGCGTTTCTGACGCGCGGCTTTCGGATCGTCCTCACCGACGAGCGCGCCGACGGCGCGACGATCGAGTTCCACTACGAGGGGGGCATCCGTGACTTCGTGCAGCACATCAACGAAGCCAAGGATCCCGTGCACAAGCACGTCGTTTACTTCTCGGGCGAGACCGAGCGCGGCCACGTCGAAGTGGCGATGCAGTGGAACACCAAGTACGTCGAGTCCGTGTTCTCGTTCGCGAACAACATCAATACGCACGAGGGCGGCTCGCACCTCTCGGGCTTCAACGCTGCTCTGACGCGAACCCTGAACAAGTATGGGCGCGAGAAGGGCTTTCTGAAGGAGAAGGACGAGAACCTCGAGGGCGAGGACGTGCGGGAAGGCCTTGCGGCGGTCATCTCGATGAAGCTGCAAGAGCCACAGTTCGAAGGCCAGACGAAGACGAAGCTCGGGAACCCGTGGGTTCGGGGCATGGTTGAGCAGACCGTGAACCAGAAGCTGGCGGAGTTCCTCGAGGAGAACCCCACCGACGCCAAGCAGATCATTCAGAAGGCGATCTCGGCCTCCCGGGCGCGTCAGGCGGCGCGGAAGGCTCGCGATTTGACCCGGCGGAAAGGCGCCTTTGGGGGCGGAATGGCGAAGAAGTTCGCGGACTGCCAGATCCGCGACCCCGAGCTAACCGAGCTCTTCATCGTCGAGGGCGACTCCGCGGGCGGCTCTGCAAAGCAGGCGCGAGACAAGTCGAACCAGGCGATCCTGCCGCTCCGCGGGAAGATCATCAACTCCGAGAAGAACCGGATCCACAAAGTGCTCTCGAACACCGAGATCCAGTCGCTCGTCCAGGTGATCGGGACGAGCATCGGCGAA
>DASQGA010000298.1:0-5116 GCA_035632855.1 Gaiellaceae bacterium
ATCGCGTCCATCTCCTCACGCACGATCTGGACCGCCTTCTGGTGCACGCGCCAGCCGAGGGGGAGGAACGTCCAGACGCCGGCTGCGAGCTGGCGGATGAAGCCGCCGCGAACGAGCAGACGGTGGCTCGCCGCCTCGGCATCCCCAGGATCCTCCCGGAGCGTCGGGATGAAGAGCTCGGAGGCGCGCATCTAGATGGTTGGTCGGTAATTGGCGTGCCCGCGGGGACGGGCCAGACCAAGCCAGGGTGCGCCATCGCCCGCAGGCAAGGCTAGAAGCCTTGGCAAGGGCGAGGGTGCGGTCTGGCGCCGTGTCTGGGTCGCCATCCGTGGGTGTGGTAATTGCCGATCGACCATCTAGGGACGCTGAGCGGCTTCGGCCATCATCAGCGCGGCCGGTTTGGCGAGCTTGAGCCGTTTGGGCCGCACCATGCCGCCTTCGATCCACTGGTCGATCTCGGCGAACAGCTCGTCGATCAGCACGTCCGACGGAGCTTTCTTGAGCACTCGCCCGTGGGCGTAGAGGAAGCCCGTCTCCCGTCCACCTGCGATCCCGAAGTCGGCGTCGCCGGCCTCTCCCGGGCCATTCACGGCGCAACCCATCACGGCCACCTCGAATGCCTGTGGGTACGCCTGGAGGCGCTCCTCGACCTTCTCGGCGAGGTTCCAGACCCCGACGTTGTCGCGGCCGCACGAGGGGCAGGCGATCATGACGGGCCCGCGCTCGCGGAGCCCGAGCGCCTTCAGGATCTCCCAGCAGACCTTGACCTCCTCGACCGGATCGGCTGTGAGGGAAACCCGCATCGTGTCGCCGATGCCGTCCATGAGGAGCGCGCCCATCCCGACCGCGCTCTTGATCGACCCGGAGAACGGCGTCCCCGCTTCCGTGACGCCGAGATGGAGCGGATACGGGACGCGCTCGGAGAGCATCCGGTAGGCCCGGATCATCGTCGGCACCGAGCTCGACTTGACCGAGATCTTGAAGTCGTAGTACTCCATGCGCTCGAGGATCCGAACCTGCTCGAGCGCTTCCTCGACCAGGGCCGCCGCCGTGTCTTCCTGGGCGAGCTCGACGAGGTGCTTGGGAAGCGAGCCGGAGTTCGCGCCGATGCGCATGGGGACGCCCGCCTTCTTCGCCGCGCCGACGACGAGCTCCGTCTTGTCAGCACCCCCGATGTTCCCCGGGTTGATGCGCACGGCGGCCACCCCCGCTTCGATCGCCTTCAGTGCCAATGAGGCGTTGAAGTGGATGTCCGCGATGATCGGGACGGGACTCAGGTAGACGATCTTTGCGAGCGCCTCGGCATCCTCGAGCTTCGGTACGGCAACGCGGACGAGCTCGCACCCGGCCGATGCAAGGGCCGCGATCTGGGCGACCGTCGCGTCGACGTCGTGCGTCTTCGTCAGAGTCATCGACTGGACGACGACGGGAGCGCCACCACCGATCGCGACCCCTCCGACTCTGATCTGGCGATCGCTGGCCATGCAACACCGAGTCTAACTGCGGTTAGGTCCCGCCCAATCGTCCGATGTCGTTCGAGAGGCCGATGAAGAAGAGCATGAGGACGAGAGCGATTCCAACCGCGGAAAAGCGCTCGTAGGCCTCCCTCGGGATCGCTCGGCCACGAACCTTCTCGAGGATGGAGAAGGCGATGTGGCCCCCATCCAGCGGCAGGAGCGGGAGCAGGTTCAGGAGCGCGAGCGAGAGGCTGATCAGCGCGAGGACGCCGAGGTAATAGCGGAAGCCAAGGTCGAGCGCCTGGCTCGAGCCCTGGACGATCCCGACCGGGCTCGACACCTCGTCCCGGCCGGATCCTGTCACGATTCTCCCCAGCGCCCTGCCGATGGCGGCGGTCACCTCCCCTGTCTTCGCGATCGCCTGCCAGGTCGCGCCGACCGGCCCGTAGCGCTTGTACTCGAGGCCAGGGACGAAGCCGATGACGTAGCGGCCGTCCTCGGCCTTCTGGGCCTGGACCGGGCCGAGCGAGATCTCCCGGCCGTCACGGCGCACCGTCAGCGTGATCGCCCTGCCCTCGCTGCCGCGAATCTCTTGCGAGACCGCATCGAAGCTCCTGGTCGGCCGGCCCTGGACGGCCACGATTTCGTCACCCTGCTGGAGGCCGATGCCCGCCGCAGGGGACGCCGCCGTGATCCGGTCGACGGTCCGCGTGCGCTCGTCGGGCACGCCGAGCATGAAGACTCCAGCGAGCAGGAGCACGGCGAACACGAGGTTCGTGCCCGGCCCCGCGAAGATGACGGCGATCCGCTTCCAAACGGGTGCGCGCCAGTAGGCGTCGCCGGAGAGGGCGTCCGCGATGTCGGTGAGGCCGCGCTTCGCCGCGCGCTCGGCAGGCTCGGAGAGTCGGGCCCGTTCCACTGCAGCCGTGAGCCCGGGCAGAAGCCCGCGTGCCTCATCGAGCTGGCCGGCGGCGAGCGCGCTCTTGACGGGTTCGAGGTCGCGCTCGAGCCACGGCGCCTCCTCGAGCGCACGCACGAGTGCTGCCTCGAGGTCGCGCTCGGCCGGCTTGTGCATCCCGGGAATCTTCACGTACCCCCCGAGAGGGATCGCTCCGATCCCGTATTCGATCCCGTTGTGGACCTTCTTCACGATCGCAGGCGGAAAGAAGACGTAGAAGCGGCGCGGCCGCATCCTGACCGCGAGCGCGACCAGGAAGTGGCCCGCCTCGTGGATCAGGATCAGTAAGGCAAGCCCGGCGATGGAGACGAAGATGCTCAATGGACGAGCTCCCGGGTCAGCGCGCTCGCGACGCGGCGCGCCTCGGCGTCGACCGCCACGAGCTCGGCGAGCGTCTCGGCCGGCCCGGTCTCGACGGTGGAGAGCGTTCGCTCGACCACATCCGGGATCCCGAGGAAGGAAAGTTGGCCGTCCAGGAAGGACGCCACCGCGACCTCGTTCGCCGCGTTCAGGACGCAGGGAGCGGTGCCGCCCTCCTCCCCTGCTGCCCGCGCGAGCGTGAGGCATGGAAAGGAGTCCTCGTCTGGCGCGAAAAACTCGAGGATGAGGCCAGATGCGAGGTCGAGCGGCTCGACCGGGATCGCAATTCGCTCCGGGTAGGTCAGCGCATAGGAGATCGGGACACGCATGTCCGGGTAGCCCAGGTGGGCCAGCGAGCCCCCATCGCGGAAACGGACCAGAGCGTGCACGACGGAGGCCGGGTGGATGACCACTTCGATCCGTTCGAAATCGACTCCGAAAAGAAAATGCGCCTCGATCAGCTCGAGCCCCTTGTTCATGAGCGTTGCCGAGTCGACGGTGATCTTCGGGCCCATGCTCCAGGTCGGGTGTGCGAGCGCCTCGGCCGGGGTCACGTCGGCGAGCTGGCTTCGGCTCCGCCCCCGAAAGGGACCACCCGAGGCGGTCAGGACGAGGGAGTGGACCGTCTCCGCGGCCCGGCCTTCGAGGCACTGGAACGCGGCCGAGTGCTCGCTGTCGACGGGCAGGATCCGCCCTCCTCCCCGCGCCTGCGCGGCGAGTGCGAGCGGGCCGGCCGCGACGAGGCTCTCCTTGTTGGCCAGCGCGAGGTCGATGCCGCGCTCGAGCGCCTCCAGGGTCGCCGGGAGGCCGGCGAATCCCATGACGGCGTTCAGGACCACGTCCGGCTCGCTGGCCCTGACGAGCTCGTCCAGCGGTGGGCTGCCCCCGGCGGACACGTGCGGGACGCCGTGTTCGGTCGCAATCCGGCCGGCCTCGTCTGCTTGCGAGCCCACGGCGATCGCGCAGAGCTCGAGCTCCGGATTGGCAGCGACGACCTCGAGCGCCTGCCGGCCGATCGAGCCGGTGGCGCCGAGTAAGGCAACGCGCTTCATCTAGCCAGTGTAGAGACGCGGGTCAGGCTCCCAGTGCCACCATACGCGCCATGGACGGCGCCTTCGTGCTCGGGGAGCTTCCGCCCCCGCCGGCCCGCGTGCTCGAGATCGGGTGTGGCGCCGGGAAGCTCGCTCTCGACGTCGCCGAGACCGGGTACGAGGTGCTCGCGATCGACCCCGATGCTCCCGAAGGAGCGATCTTCCGCCAAACGACCCTGGAAAAGCTCGACGAGACGGGCACCTTCGACGCCGTCGTCGCGAGCCGCTCGCTTCACCACATCGACGATCTCGAGGCCGCGATCGAGCGCATACACGGACTGGTGCGGCCGAGCGGACGCCTGATCCTGGTCGAATTCGCCTGGGAGCGCATGGATCCGGACACCGCTGACTGGTACCTGGGCCAGCAGCTCGCTCTCCAGGCCCCGGGCCGGCTCGAGGACGTCCCGCGCTCCGTCGAGGAGGCGCTGGCGGCCTGGGACGACGAGCACCGTGGCCTGCATTCGGCGGAGGCAATGCGGGTGAGCCTGAGTCGACGGTTCCACGAGCTCCGGTTCGAGAGGACGCCCTATCTCCACCGGATGCTGGGTGGAGTGGCTAGCGAGGCGCTCGAGCAGACCCTGGTCGACGCCGGCGCCATTCGCGCGCTCGGTCTCCGCTGGGTCGGGGAACCGCGGATGGTTGGTCGGTGATTGGCGGTGTGGTAATGGTCAATCAACCATCTAGCCCAACGCGACGAGAACGTAGTACGCGGCAGGGCCGGCGAAGAGGAGGCTGTCGACGCGATCGAGGACGCCTCCGTGCTCGCGCAAGAGCCGGCCGGTGTCCTTCGCCCCGAGGTCGCGCTTGACGAGCGACTCGAAGAGGTCGCCCACAGTAGAAGCCGCGACGAGCACGACGCCCACGACGAGCCCGCGCCAGCTGCCGTAGACATCGCTGGAATAGAGGGCGAAGAACGCCGCCAGCATGCCTGCAACCGCACCGAAGATGAAACCCTCCCAGGTCTTGTTCGGGGACATGACGGGCGTCATCCGGTGCCGACCCGCAAGCCGGCCGCCTGCGTAGGCGAACGTGTCGATCGCGAAGACGGCCACGAGCACGGTCAGGATCGCCTCGACCCCGACCTCGTCGAGCTCTCTGATCAGGACGAGGTGGCCGAGTCCGAATCCGACCCAGGCCGCACCGAGCACCGTCGTCGCCACGGCCACGGTCGTCGACTGCCTCGTCTCGGCGATCGCCGCGAAGACGAATGCGAGCGGGAAGGTGACGAGGAACCCCGCCAGCATCCACTC
>DASQGA010000299.1:0-12798 GCA_035632855.1 Gaiellaceae bacterium
GCCCAGCGAACCGTGTCGACCGTGTAGGAGAGCTCGCCGCGGTCGACCTCCCACCGCGACATCTCCACTCCCTCCAGATCGCTGAAGGCCGCCTCCGCAAGGCTCAGTCGAGCCTCCGCACCGGTCTGCACGACCTTGTGCGGCGCCCGGCCGGTCACGACGACCACAAGCCGCTCCAGGTCGAACCGCGAGAGCACCTCGCGGGCGAGCTCGACATGCCCGAGGTGAGGCGGGTCGAACGCGCCGCCGAGCAGCCCCACGGTCATTCGAAGACGAAGGTCGAGTCGCCGACGTTCACCTCGTCACCCGGGCGCGCTCCGGCCGCCCGCAAGGCTGCGCGGAGCTCGTCGTCGGGAACACTGGCTCCCGACACTCGGAAGCCGCGATCGCCACGGAAGATCCGGTACGGCCGGCGGCGCGGCGGAGGCGGTCGGTAGACGAGGAAGTCGGCGAGCTCAGCCTGTTCCGGCTCGGGAGCGATCCGCGTGTCGGGGATGAGCTCGAAGAGGCTGCGCCGAAGCTCATCGATCCCCGCCCCGGTCACCGCCGAGACCGGGAGCACACGCAGCACGCGGGGATCGTCGAACGCCACCTCCGGTGGCTCGGGGACGAGGTCGATCTTGTTCAGGAGGACGATCTGGGGCCGGTCGGCGAGGCCAGCACCGTAGGCGCGCAGCTCGGCGTCGATCGCTGAGAACCGCGAAGCCGGATCTTCCTGGACGTCGATGACGTGCAGGAAGAGGCGGGCACGCTCGAGGTGCGCGAGAAACTCGTCGCCCAGTCCTACCCCCTCGCTCGCCCCCTCGATCAGGCCGGGCACGTCGGCGACCGTGAGCTGGCGTCCGTCGACCGAGTCGACGGTGCCGAGCACGGGCGCCAAGGTCGTGAACGGATAGTCAGCGACCTTCGGCTTGGCGTTCGAGACCCGGCGCAGCAGCGACGACTTGCCGGCGTTCGGGAAGCCCAGGAGCGCTGCATCCGCCAGGAGCTTCAGCCTGAGCTCGAGCTCTGCCTCCTCGCCCGCCTGGCCGACCTCAGCGAAGCGTGGCGTCTGCTGCGTCGGCGAGGCGAAACGGCGGTTGCCCGCGCCGCCTAGCCCTCCCCGAGCCACGACGGCACGTGCACCCGGGTGGGCAAGGTCGACGAGGAGACCGCCGTCCGCGTCGAGCACCTGTGTCCCGACCGGGATGCGAAGCTCGACGCCCTGGCCTTCGGCGCCATGCTTGTTTGCGCCCTTGCCGTGCACGCCGCGCCCGCCCGCGAACCGTTGCCTCCCACGGAAGGCTGCGAGATCACGGAGGTCGGGATCGGCGACGAGGGTCACGTCGCCGCCCTTGCCCCCGTCCCCACCGTCAGGCCCGCCCTTCGGGACGAATTTCTCGCGCCGAAAGCTAAGCGAGCCGTCGCCTCCGCGTCCTCCCCGGACCTCGATCCGGGCGCGGTCACGAAACATGGTTACTCGACGATCGAGACGGAGCGGCCGGAGCCGCCCGAGTGGAACGACACCTTGCCGTCCCGCGTCGCAAAGATCGTGTGGTCTCGCCCGAGGCCCGTGCCGGTACCCGGCTTGAAGCGGGTGCCGCGCTGGCGCACAACGATCATTCCGGCCTTGACCTCCTGGCCGTCGAAGATCTTGACGCCGAGCCGCTTCGACTGGGAGTCACGGCCGTTCTTGGAGGAGCCGAGTCCCTTCTTGTGAGCCATCTACTTCTTCTCCGTCTCGGTCTTTGTCGCCGGAGCCTTCTTCGCTGTCGAGCGCGCAGCCTGCTTGCCGATCGACTTGATCTCGATGCGCGAGAGCCTGCTCCGGTGGCCGTTCCGGCGCCGGTAGCCCGTTCGCTGACGATGCTTGCCGACGATCACTTTCTTGCCGAGGACGTGCGCCGCCAACAGGGCGGTCACCTGCTGCCCCTTCAGCTCGTCCTTGCCGAGCAGAGTGTCCCCGTCCCCACCGACCATGAGGACATCCGGGTTGAACGTCTTTCCCTCCTCGTACGGGAGGCGCTCGACGAGGAGGTACTCGCCTTCACGAACGCGGTACTGCTTACCGCCGAGTGAGATGATCGCGTAAGTCATGTCGGTTCGCTGCAGCGAAAAACGAGCGGGCCAGCGCCAGCTTCGGCGGACAGTCTAGCCACTCTCCTCCTCACCGGCAACGGATGGGACCGGCTCGACCGGCTCCGCCGAAACGTCCGCTGCAGGTGCTTTCTTCCGCCTGTTCCGGCCCCCGCGAGAGCCTCTCCGTGTCTTCTTCTTCGGCTTCTCGGCGCCGTTCTCCGACGGCTCCGCAGCGCCGACCGGCTCAAGCTCCGCGGCGGAGGCCTCGCCCGCGTCCGCCGTCCCGGTGGGCTCGGCGCCGTTGGTCGCCAGGGGGTCCTCGGTCCCCGCGACGACCGGCGGCTTCTTCTTGCGGCCGCGGCCTCCACGGCTCCCGCGGCGCGTGCGCTTCTTCGGCTTCGGCTCCCCGTCTTCGCCCGTTGCCGGAGCAGCGCCGTATGGCTCGGCGGCGACCGGCTGCTCGGCCGCGTCCCCGTTGATGGACGCGCGCACGGCGCGCGCCGTCACTTCGTCGATCCGGATCGGGAGCGTTTCGCCCACTCTGGTCGCGGCACCGGCCACGGTGATGCGCCTGCCTCCGGCACGACCGATCCCGGCCGATTCCCCGAGCGAGTCCTCGATGGTCAGGGCGAACTCGTCGCCGACCTCGACCTTGGGCCGAGTACTCGGCTTCCTGACCGGTTGCTGCCTCGTAGGTCGTTCCGTCGCTGCAGCTGGCTCCAGGCTCTCCGCCACAGGGGCCGGCTCCGGACTTTCCGGCTCGGCTGCCGGCGCGGGCGGCTTCGCCGGAATCGGCTCGCCGGCTGCCTCGAGCGCCTCGAGCTCGGTCTCCGGATCGACCGGCCGCTCAGCCTCGACCGCGCCGGCGAGCACGCCGTACGCGGCCGTGTTGGTCGTGCGCTCGATCCGAGCTTTCACCTTCTTGCCGACCTGGTTTGCAGCGCCTGCGACCGAGATCAGATACTTGTCGAGGCGCCCGACGCCAGCCTCGTCGAAGTGGCTGTCGCGCTCGACGATGGCGACCTCTAGCTCCTCGCCCTTCGTCACCGGCGTGCCCTTCAGCTCTGCGCGAGCCGCCGGCCCGCGAGCGACCACCTCGAAGTGATCGGGCGAGGCTCCGTCCTTCGTCTCGACGACGAAGCGGCGCCCGAGCTCCTGCTCGAGATCGTCGAGCCGGGAACCACCCGGGCCGATCAGGATCGCGGCCACGTGTGAGTTCAGCTCGATGCGGAACGCCTGGCTCCGCGAGCTCCGCACCAGGTTTCGAAGCCTCCTCTCGATCTCGATCGCCTGCGTCTCGTCCGAGACGACGATCCCGTCTCCAGCACAGGTCGGGCAGGCGACCGTGAGAATCTCGCGCGGCCCGTCGGTCACGTTCTGGCGCGTCATCTCGACGAGCCCGAGCGGCGAGATCTCGACCACGTACGTCTTCGTCCGATCGCGCTCGAGCTCCCGCGTCAGCGCGTCCTCGACGAGCTCCCGATTCTTCGGATTCGCCATGTCGATGAAGTCAATGACAATGATCCCGCCGATGTCGCGGAGCCGTAGCTGGCGAACGACCTCCGCCACGGCCTCGAGGTTGTTCTTCGTGATCGTGTCCTCCAGCCGGGCGCCGCTCGCTTTCACGCGCGCGCCGACGAACCGGCCAGTGTTGACGTCGATGACCGTGAACGCCTCGGCGTAGTCGAAGATCAGATAGCCGCCGGAGGGTAGGTCGACCCGCCGGTTGAGCGTCGAGCGAACCGCCTCCTCGACGCCGGTCTTCTCCATGAGCGGCTGCTTGCCCGCGTAGAGCTCCACCTTCTCGGTGAGCTGCGGCGACGTCCGCTTCAGGTAGCCGACGATGCGGCGGTGGGTGCGCTCGTGGTCGACGACGACACGGACGACCTCACGGTTGAACAGGTCGCGGATGATGCGAAGCGGGAGCTCGGCCTCCTGGTAGACGAGCGCCGGGGCCTTGACGCTCTCCGACCGGGCGAGAATCGTGCCCCAGAGCTTCCGGAGGAAAGCGAGGTCGCCTTCGAGCTCCTCCTTGGAAGCGCCCTCGGCGGCCGTCCGGACGATGATGCCTCCGTCGCCGGTGTCAAGCGCCTTGGAGATCGCCTTCAGGCGGTCGCGCTCCGCGTCTTCGAGTCGCCGGGAGATGCCGATCCCGTCACCGAACGGGGTGTAGACGAGGAACCGGCCTGGAAGCGAGATCTCGGTGGTGAGTCGGGCGCCCTTGGTCCCCATGGGGTCCTTGACCGCCTGGACGAGCACTTCCTGGCCGCGCTGGACGAGATCCTGGATCCGGCGTCCGTGCCGCTTCCCCTCGAGCTCCGGGACGACGATCTCGTCGACGTAGAGAAACCCATTCTTCGGCAGGCCGATCTCGACGAACGACGCCTCCATTCCCGGGAGCACGTTGTCGACGATGCCTTTGTAAACGTTGCCGGCGATCGACCGGCGCCCGCGGCGCTCGAGATAAACCTCGGCCGCCTTACCTTCCTCGAGGATCGCGACGCGCTGCTCGCCGACCTCGACGGACACGTAGATCTCCTTCTCAACATCCGGGGTGTCGATGCGCTTCGTCGGGGTCTTCCGGCGCCGTCTGGCGTCGTCGGGCTTCCTCCGCGACCGAGTGGCAGGCTTCTCGCTCTCGCGTGCCCGCCTCGGCTTCGCGGCCGGTTTTTCCTCGGCCACGGGCTCGGAGGCCTGGCCGGCCTCGCCCTCAGCAAGCTTCCTCTTCCGCCCGCGACCGCCACGCGAGCCGCGGCGCCGCTTTCTGGCCGGCTTGTCCTCAGCCTCTGCGGAGGCGGGATCTTGCTGCGGCGGAGGCGTCTCCTCCACAACCGCTCGCGCTTCGGGGGCAGCCTCCGCGGGCGCTCCCTCCTCGCGCTTCTTGCGTCGAAACCAGGGCACGTAGTTCTCCTTTCGGGCGCACGCCGCGACCGGCGCTAAGCGTGCGCGCGCGGGTCACTGACGTGTCTGCCACAAAGCTCATGTCTCTCGGCGCACGGGATCCCGCTTCGTCACTGGAACGCGGTCCTCCCTGCGCAGGTCTCTACAGGCTAGCAGTGGGCCTCTTACGCGGCTGCCGGGCGCATGTGCGTCCGGCGTCTCTCGACCATGCGAAGCCGCTGGTGGAGGCGTGCCCACGCCCAGGGCTCGACTTCGTCGTACCGTCCTGAGGCTCCGTGCCACCGGGTGCTCTCGAGGTATTCGAACCAGGCATCTGCTTCCTCGATCGCGAGCACCTCGAGGGCCTCACGCGTGTCGCGTTCGGTCATGTCCCGAAGGCTAGGACCGGGACCGGACGGACCCCGCAATCGCACCGATGCCGCCGGCCTCGAAGTAGCGGATCGCAGCCTCGCCGAGCGCACGGGTTCCTGCGTAGGCAATGGCCCCCTTGAGCGCCCAGCCGAGCCCGGGTACCACTCCGAGGAGCTGGCGGGCCACCGCCCGAAAGCCCAGGCCTGCACCAAGGACTCCGAGGAGCTCGACGGCGCGCTCGCGGTCGATGTCGGCGCCGTAGGCCCCGGCGATTCGAAACACCATGCGGATCTGGTTCAGTGTCAGCGCCGGAAGATCTGCGCCAGGGATGAAGATTACGGCTCCTAGGATCCCGTTCCGTTTCGAGAAGCTCATGACGATCTCCTCGCAGACCGCCTTCCGGAGCCTCGGCAGCTTCGCGGCGAGCGCATAGCTCTTGTCTCCGGCCCGCGCCGCGATCCGCTCGATGATCTCCTCGACGGGCAAGGGCTCCCCCGTCCGAACGGGCAGCACGTCCGTGGCTAGCACGTACGGAAGGTCGGGGACGTCTCCGTCTCCCGCTCCGCGCCCGATCAGGACGACGAGGGCAGGAACGCTCTTCCGCGACGCGAGCCGGAGCACCTGCTCGTCGTGACCGCTCGCGGTCTCGCCCTCGATGGCGTAGACGAGGAGAGAGGCTTCGTCCAGATCGGTTGCGCTCGGGGCGCGCCCACGCAGCTCGCGGAGCGCTCCCTCGTCGCTACCCTCGCCGAGGGCGTCGGCCAGCTCTCGGACGGGGCCCTCCACACCGGCTAGCAGAATCGGTTCCAGATCCACGGCCGCGGCCTTGACCTCGCGGACGATCCCCAGGATCGCCAGCGGCTTGAATGGCAGCGTTCCCATCTACTACGAGCGTCCGGCCAGGCGTCCACGGACATGGATCGCCTGCAGAAGCCCGACCATCATGAAGCTCGCGAGCATCGAGCTCCCGCCGTAGCTCACGAACGGGAGCGGGATGCCCGTGACGGGAGCGATTCCGATCGTCATGCCGACGTTCACGAAGATCTGGGCGACGAGGACGACCACGATCGACGCGGCCACGACGGCCGTGAAGAGACTCGGAGCGACCGCGATGATCTTGATCCCCCGCCAGACGATGAGGGCGTAGAAGAGGAGCAGGATCGAGGCGCCGAGGAAGCCGCGCTGTTCGGCGAGCGACGAGAAGATGAAGTCCGTCGCGTGCTCCGGCAGGTAGTTCAGGTTGGTCTGCGTGGCACCCGCGACCCCCCGCCCGTCCAGGCCGCCCGAGCCTACGGCCGTGATCGACTGGGTGGCGTTGTAAGTGGTTCCGCTCGGATCGAGCTCGGGATTCAGGAAGCCGGTCAGGCGCTGCACCTGGTAGGGCTTCAGGATGTCGATCCCGGCCGAGGGGAAGACCCAGAGCAGGGTGATCGCAGCCGCCCCCGCGGTCAGGCCGAACGCCGCCAGCCGCGTCCAGGGGACGCCGGCGATGAAGAGTGCGGCAGCGAGAGCGCCGATGTACATGGAGGCGGTGCCGAAGTCAGGCTCGACGAAGACGAGGAACGCCGGCAGAGCCCCGAGGCCGACTGCGGACAGGACCGTCCTCCACTCGTCGAGCCGCCGCGAACGGTCTGCGAGAAAGCCGGCGATGCAGACGATGAGGATCACCTTCCCGAGCTCGGACGGCTGGAAGCGGAAAAAGCCGATGTCGATCCAGCGCTGCGAGCCGCGCACCGCATCGGCGACGAAGACGATGGCGAGGAGCAGAATGAGCAGGCCGTAGAGCGGCCGCCTGAGCCGGCGGTACACCTCCGGGTTGACGACTGTGACCGCCGCCAGCGCGACGACTCCGAGACCGACGTTGATCCCCTGCCGGACGACGTAGTAGTCGGGGTCGCCGGCGATGTCGTTCCGAGTCACGGCCGAGAGCACCCAGAGCCCGTAGGCGACGAGGCCGCCGGCGGCTGCGAAGAGCAGGAAGTCGAGGTGGCGAACGAAGCTCGCAACGTCGCCGGTGACTTGAGCCCGGGCCTGGCGCTGAATGACGCGGGTCGCCATGGTCTAGTCGGAGTTCACCGGAACCACCGGCGTCTCGGGAACATCGAAGTACTCCGCGAGCAGCTTCATGGCGGCGGGAGCAGCCGCAGTGCCGCCGTGGCCGCCGTTCTCGATCAGCGCGCAAACGGCGATCGTGGGCTTGTCGGTGGGCCCATAGCCGCACCACCAGGACTGGTCGAGCAGCGTCCCGCCTACGCTGCCGTAGCCAGGCAGCTTCTGGAACTTTTCGGCCGTCCCCGTCTTGCCCGCAATGTCGACGTCGAATGGCCCGAAGATACTCTGAGATGTTCCGTTGGGTCCGTGCGTCGCGTCGAAGAGGCCCTCCTGCACGATCCGAAGCGCATTGGGGTCGAGGTTCAAGTCGCGGGGCGGCCTCGGCCGGATCGGCCGGACGATCAGAGGAGCCTGCTCGTCCGCCTTCGGCTCCTCGATCTGCTGCACGAGGTGCGGCTCCACCAGCTTGCCGCCGTTGGCGAGGAGCGCGTAGAAGCGCGTCATCTGCAGCGGTGTCGTCAGAAGGTCGCCCTGCCCGATCGCGAGCTGAATCGAGTCACCGGGGTGCCAGATCTTGTCGAGATCGGTCTTGAAGTGACGGCGGCGCCATGCCGGGGTCGGCATGAGTCCCTCCTCCTCGGGCCCGACGTCGATTCCCGTCAGGGACCCGAATCCCATCCTGCGCGCCCACTTCTGGAGCGGGGAGTCCTTGCGCTCGTAGAACCGAAGCCCGACCCGGTAGAAATACGTGTCGCACGACCGCTCGAGCGCCGGCGCCAGGTTCATCGCTATGTTCGTGTACGGGTCCCAGTTGACGAACTTCTGGCCCTCGACCGTGATCGAAGGATCGCACTGGATCGGCTCGTACGGGTCGAGCATCTTCTCCTGCAGGGCAGCCAGGGCCGTCACGGGCTTGAACGTCGACCCCGGGGGATAGATACCGCTGACGGCGCGGTTCAGCTGCGGGACGTTGGCCTCCGGCCTGCGGAGGGCGTCGAGCCCCTTCTGCGACACGTTGCCGACGAATGTCTTCGGGTCGTAAGTCGGGCTCGAGGCCATGGCGAGGATGGCTCCGTCGGAAGGATCCATGGCGACGATCGCGCCGCCGTTCGCGTAGAACTCGTCGTTCTCGATCGCCAGGCGGATCCCGTAGGCAAGCGCGTCCTCGGCTGCCCGCTGGAGATCGGCATCGATCGTGAGGCGCACCGAGTAGCCGGGCTGCGGCAGCTGGCTGTACTCACGGTCGCTCGTGATGCGCCCCAGTGCGTCGACCCGCACCTGTCCTTCCCCCGGGACCCCCCGAAGGTAGCGGTCGTAGCTCGCCTCGAGCCCGGTCTGCCCGATCCGGTCTCCCCCCGCGTATCCGTCTTTCGCGCGCCCCTCGAGCTGCTCACCCGTGATCTCGCTGACATATCCGAGGAGCTGGGCGGCGAAGTTGCCATCCTCGTAGCTTCGAAGCTGCACGGGCTGGATCTCGACTCCCAGGAAGTCCGCCTGGTGCTCGTAGAGGTAGTTCACCTTGTCGTCCTTGACGCTGGTCTTGATCGTCACGGGCGTCAGTGGGTCGTCGGCGTGGGTGCGAAGCTCCTTGCGGATGTCCCTGGGCTTCAGGCGCAGGAGGCTTGCAAGCTCCGAGATCTCGGCGTCGCGCTGTGCCTTCGGAAGCTCCTTCAATGCCGCCGGCCAGATCTGGACCTGCGTGCCCGGCTGGTTCGAGACGAGCACGTCTCCGTCCTTGTCGAGAATCGTGCCGCGCGGAGCCTGGAGGCGGAACGTCCGGACCTGATTGTTCCGGGCGTCCTGCAGATAGCGCTCTCCCGAGATCACCTGGAGGGCCCAGAGCCGGAAGAAGAGAGCGCAGAAGAGCGCAATCGCGACGACCCCGAGGATGGCGATCCGGATCGCCATCTGGGGAGAGACGCGGTACGGCTCGGAGACGCGCGGGTCGCGCGGCAGGAACTCCGGGAGGCTAGCCAGGGACGATCACCTGCCTGGTGCTCCTGAGCGTCCGCGGGAAGAGCCTGCAGACGAGCCGATGCACCGGATACGCGAGGAGCAGGTTCAACGCGAGCGTCGGCAAGAGGACGCGCCCGAGGAGCTCCGACATTCCAACGGTCGAACCGAGGACAAAGTGGAGGAAGGTCGAGCCGAGCGCGACCGCGACGGTGGCGAAGCCGACTGCGATGAGCGGCGGGTGCGGCGACGACGTGCTCATGATCGAGCCGAGACGTCCCGACCAGTATCCGGCGAGCGTGAGCAGGAGCGAGGAGATTCCGAGCGTCGAGAACGTGGCCACGTCGAAGAAAAGCCCCGCCCAGAAGCCCGCCACAGCGCCAAGCAGCGGGCCTCGAACGAGCGCGAGGACGACGACGTAGACGAGCAGGAGATCGGGGTGGCCGTTCGAGACCTCGATCGTCCAGAGCACCGAAACCTGGAGGAGAGCCGCGGCGAGTAGAAGCCCCGCCGCCTTGAGAACTTCGGTTGCGGTCACGGCTTCTTCGCCTCTCCGGTCAGGACGATCACGTCGTCGAGGGAGCCGAAGTCCACGAGCGGGGTCACCTGGATGCGCGTGTAGAGATCGACGTCACGCCTGCTGACGCCGCTGACCTTGCCGATCGGGATCCCCTTCGGATAGAGGGATGTGAGCGGGCCGCTCTGCCAGCCAGAGGTGATCACCATGTCGCCCTCGGTCACGACCTCGTCCTTGGGTACGCGGCTCAGGACGAGCGTCGAGCTGTCGCTCGGGCCGCGGGCGACGATGCCCGAGGCGCTCGTCCCGAGCACCTCGGCCGAGACGGCGCTTTCCTGGTCGGTGAGAAGGCGGACCTGAGCCGTCCCGGAGGTCACGTCGGTTACGATCCCGACGAGGCCTTCCTGGGTCACGACGGGGTCGTAGAGCTTGACGCCGTTGCTCGTGCCGGCATGGACGAGGATCTGCTGTGCAAAGGGGTTCGGTGGTTTCTGGATCACCTGTGTCGGAACCGCGGTGAAGCCGGCTGGGAAGCGAGGCCCCCCGACGTAGTCGAGCATCGCCTGCAGGCGCTCATTCTCCTCGGCCGCAGTCTCGTTCTGGATCACCTGCTGCCGGAGCCCTTCCACCTCGTCACGAAGGCGCTCGTTTTCAGACTTGGCGCCGACCAGGTCGGCGGCCCATCCGTAGGCGTCCCGGAAGGGGCGCGCGACGCGCTCGCCTGCCACCTCGAACGGCGTCAGGATGCTGACCCCGATCCGCTGGGCGCTATGAAGGGTGCCGTCAGAGGATTCCCTGAAATAGACCGTGATCAGGGCCAGTGAGACGAGGACTAGGGCCACCGCGACCAGCCGCGCACGAAGTGGGCCACCGCTGCGGGAGCGGGTGCCCTCAGGACGCGGAACGGAAGAGCTCAGGACGGGGAGCCGTGCTGTGCGTTGCCGAGGCACGGGGGTCTAAGTCTAGAGAGAAACCCGGTCGCTCAAACTAGTAGCGCCGCTTGCCGTTTCGCTGCCGCGCCTTGGCGGAGCGGTGGATCGCCTCGAACTCCTCGAGGCTGCGACCCGACCCGACGGCCACGCACGTGAGCGGCGACTCCGCCAGATGGACCGGCATGAGCGTTTCCTCGCGGAGGCGCATGTCGAGCCCGGAGAGGAGCGCGCCGCCGCCCGCGAGCACGATGCCGCGGTCCATGATGTCCGCGGCGAGCTCGGGCGGTGTCTTGTCGAGCGTCGACTTGATCGCGTCCAGGATCTGGGTGACGGGCTCGTCCAGTGCACGCCGCACTTCTTCGGACGTGATCACGATCGTCTTCGGGAGGCCGGTCAGCATGTCGCGCCCTCGCACCTCGGCCCGGACCTCTTCGCGGAGGTCCCAGGCAGAGCCGATCTCGAGCTTCAACTCCTCGGCGGTCTGCTGTCCGATCAAGAGCTTGTACTCCTTCTTGATGTGACTCATGATCGCCTCGTCCATCTCGTCGCCGCCGACGCGGATCGACTGAGAGACGACGATGCCGCCGAGGGAGATGACCGCCACCTCGGTCGTCCCGCCTCCGATGTCCACGATCATGTTCCCGGTCGGCTCGGAGACCGGGAGGCCGGCGCCGATCGCGGCTGCCATCGGCTCCTCGATCAGGTAGGCCTGGCGGGCACCGGCCGAAAGCGTCGCCTCTTCGACGGCGCGCTTCTCGACGCCCGTGACACCCGAGGGCACGCAGACAACGACGCGCGGGTGCGCGAACCGGTTGTGGTGCACCTTCTGAATGAAGTGCCGGAGCATCTGCTCGGTCACGTCGAAGTCGGCGATGACCCCGTCCTTCAGGGGACGGATTGCGGAGATGGTGCCCGGGGTCCGCCCGAGCATCCGCTTCGCCTCGACGCCGACCGCGTGTACCTCGCCCGTGCGCTGGTCGATCGCGACCACCGACGGCTCGGAGAGAACGATGCCGCGCCCGCGCACGTAGACGAGCGTGTTCGCAGTGCCCAGATCCACGGCAATTTCTCGGCCACCCAGGCCGCTCAGGTATCCCCAGAGGCTCATCCCGCTACTGAGTGTACTAGCCAGGCCTGGAAACCCCTGGAAAACGGCACGGCCGGATGCCTGAACCGGTCGAAGCTGCGGAGACCTCGCGTAAGAAAGCCGACCCTGTCCGGGGTCGCCATGTCCGGGGTCTGACCCCGGACGCGTGTCCGGGGTCTGACCCCGGACGTGTCACAAGCAGCCCACAGATGTGCGCCCGGAGAAGAAACGTTCGCCCTGCGCGGTCGCCTGCGTCGTAAGGTCGAAGGATGCCCAGGGGCCCAGCATCCTCGCCGCGGGCGGGATCTACCACGTCACGGCGCGCGGAAACCGTCGCGCGCACATCTTCCGCTGCGAGCAGGACCTCGTGCTCTTCTTGCGGTTTCTCTCCTTAGCCGCTGATCGGCACGGATGGCGCTGCTGGGCATATTGCCTCCTGCCCAACCACTTCCACCTAGTGCTGGAGACCCCGCTTCCCAACTTGTCGCTCGGGATGCAGTGGCTGAACGGCACCTACGCCTCCTGGTTCAATGATCGGCACGGCCTCACCGGTCATGTCTTCCAGGGGCGGTTCCACGCCGTACTCGTCGAGACGGACTCGCACGCGCTCGAACTCGCCAGATACGTGGTCCTCAATCCTGTCCGTGCAGGGCTCTGTGAGTACCCGGGTGAATGGCGCTGGAGCAGCTACGCCGGAACGGTCGGCACCGGGCCGTCCGGCGCATTCGTAGCCGTGGAGCGGCTTCTCGAGTACTTCGGCTCGGATCAGAGTCAAGCTCGCCGCACCTATCGGGCTTTCGTTGGCGAGGGCATGTTCGGCGCGGCCATGTCAGGGGTCAGACCCGGGACGTGGCCCTTTGGGCGGCTCTACCCGAAGCCATAGACGCCCGGGAAACGCTCGCTCAGCAAGCGGATCAGGAGCGCCGCCGGCAGGCCGACCACGTTCA
>DASQGA010000300.1:0-5220 GCA_035632855.1 Gaiellaceae bacterium
ACGGGCGGCCTCGCAATCCTCCGCGGAAACCTCGCACCGGAGGGGTCGGTGGTGAAGCTCGCAGGCCACGAGCGGCTGCTCCATCGCGGGCCGGCGCGCGTCTTCGACTCCGAGGAGGACTGCTTCGCCGCCGTGAAGGCGCGAAGCATCGAGAGGGGCGACGTCGTCGTCATCCGCTACGAGGGCCCCGCGGGAGGTCCGGGTATGCGGGAGATGCTCCACGTCACCGCGGCGCTGGTCGGCGAGGGACTCGGCGATTCGGTCGCGCTCGTCACCGACGGGCGGTTCTCGGGCGCGACGCACGGGCTCATGGTCGGTCACGTGGCGCCGGAGGCCGCTCGCGGCGGTCCACTCGCCGCGGTTCGTGACGGAGACACGGTCGTCGTGGACGTGGAGGGTCGCGAGCTCCGGGTCGAACTCTCCGAAGACGAGCTCGAGGCACGTCTCGCCGACTGGAAGCCGCCACCGGCGCGCTACACGCGGGGCGTCTTCGCGAAATACGCGGCGGAGGTCTCGTCGGCGAGCGAAGGCGCGATCACACGCCCCCCGGGTTCCTAAGCCTTGCCCTACTGCCGTGCGGGTGGGGTCGGCTGCTCCTCGTCCTGCTCGGGCGCCTCGGCGCCGTAGTCCTCGCCGGGAGCACCTTCGGCCTCGAGCGCAGCCGCCTCGCCGGCTCGTTTTCGCGTCTCGTCGGCCCGCTCCTCGGCCTCCTTGATCTCCCGTGCCAACTTGTCATCGTTCGTTCCCACTACGCCTCCCTAGTTAGATGGTTGATCGACAATTACCACACCCACGGATGGCGGCCCAGACACGGCGCCAGGCCGCACCCTGGCTTGGTCTGGCCCGTCCCCGCGGGCATGCCAATTACCGACCAACCATCTGCGCTAACGGATCAGGACGGTTCGTCGGTAGCGCTGCACGGCCGAGTCGTCGAGCGCCATCGCGGTCGGCTCGGTGACCAGATCGCCGTCGAGCCGGTTCCTCAGGGAGTCAACGAGGTAGCGCTCCGCGAGCCATTCCATGCTCGGGGGAACGTCGGCCTGGACGCTGATCCGCCAGAGCCCCTCTTCGAGCTCCTGCTCGTCCGCGACCTCGGGCGGGCGCAGGAACCGCGCGCCGCCGATTGGTGCGAGCCCCGAGATCTGGCGCACCACGTCCCGGGCGTGATCGCGGTCGCGCGTAAGGAGTTCGACGATGAAGGTGCGATAGCGGCGCCTACTTCGCTTCACGGCGATGATCTGGCCATTCGGGATGAAGTACGTATCGCCGTTCAGGTCGCGCATCACGGTCGTCCGGAGCCCCACCGCCTCGACCACGCCCGAGTACTTCGAGGGCTCGACCTCGATGAAATCACCGACGCCGTACTGGTTCTCGAAGAGGATGAAGAAGCCCGCGATGATGTCGGTCAGGAGCCTCTGCGCCGAGAACGCGATGATCAGGATGATCAGCGTCGCGCCGGCCGCAGCCGAGACCCGATCCCGAACGATGATCGTGACGAGGATGCCGGCGGCTGCGGCGAAGAAGACGTAGCGAATAATCGTCGCGAGCAGGGCGAATGCGGTCTCCCGGCGCCGCAGGCGCACGAGGTCGGCCGTGTCGCTCGGGCTCCCGGAAGCCCAGCGGTGCGCGAGCACGGTGAGGAGGCGCGAGAGTGCGAAGCCGACAAGGGCGACCACCCCGGCCCAGAAAATCCGGTCGAACCAGTCGGGCAGCGGCCCGAAATCCATCCCGGCACGCTACCCGAATCGTAGGCGGGCTCTATACTCGCGGCGTGAGCGGGTCCGTCCTGCTCCGCATCGAGAGAGGCTGAGGGAACCGGCCCTTTGAAGCCTCGGCAACCTGCTCCTCGGAGCAAGGTGCCAAGCCCGGCCGGGCGTCGCCCGGAGGATGTCGAGCCAACCGAAGGAGGATCCGTTGCCCGCCACCGCTCTCCGTTGTAGGAACTGCGCCAAAGAGCATCCGCTCGAGCAGCTCGCTGTTTGCTCGAAGTGCCTCGCACCGCTCGAGCCGATCTACGACTGGGAGGTGCTCGCCCGGACCGTGACCCGCGAGTCGATCGCCTCCGGTCCGCCCTCGCTCTGGCGCTACGCGCCGCTCCTGCCGGTCGAGGCCCCCGCCGAGCAGCGCCTGGCGCCCGGGTTGACGCCCCTCCTGCCGGCCCCGCGTCTCGCTGCCCAGGTCGGTGTGGCCGAGCTCTGGCTCAAGTGCGACACGGCGAACCCGACCCACTCGTTCAAAGACCGGGTCGTCGCGGTCGCGGCGGCGAAGGTGATGGAGCTCGGTCTCGGGACGCTCGCCTGCTCCTCCACCGGGAACCTCGCCAATGCGGTAGGCGCGCGCGCCGCCGCCGAGGGGCTCGAGGCAGTGGTCCTCTGCCCGGCCGACCTCGAGCCGGAGAAGCTGCTCGCAACCGCCGTCTACGGCACCACCATTTACGCCGTGCGAGGGACGTACGACGACTGCTCGCGCCTCAGCCTGGAGCTCTCCTTCGAGCTCGACTGGGGCTTCGTGAACGTCGGGCTCCGCGCCTACTACGCCGAGGGCTCGAAAACCCTCGCGTACGAGATCGCCGAGCAGCTCGGGTGGGAGCAGCCTGACGTCGTCGTCGGGCCGATCGCCTCCGGCGCGCTCTTCGGAAAAGTCGGGCAGGGGTTCGGCGAGCTGCGTCGGCTCGGCCTCGTAGACGGTCCCGGCCCGCGGCTCGTCGGCGGCCAGGCCGAGGGATGTGCGCCGGTCGCGACGGCCTTCGCCGAGGGAGGTAGGGCCAGGCCGGTCCGGCCGGCGACGCTGGCTCGCTCGCTTGCGATCGGCAACCCGGCCGACGCCGACCTAGCGCTCGCAACGGCGCGGGAGACCGGCGGTGCGATCCACGCCGTGCCCGAGGATGAGATCGGCGTCAACATGGGGCTTCTGGCGGAGACAACCGGCATCTTCGGAGAGACGGCAGCGGGTGTTGCGTTGGGCGCCCTCAGAGCCGCGGTGGCCAACGGGAACGTTGACCAGGGCGACCGCGTCGTCCTTCTGGTCACGGGCGACGGATTGAAGACGCCCGACCCGGTCTCGGGGAGGCTCGCTCCGATCGAGGTCGAGCCGGACGCAGAAGCGCTCCTCGACCTCGTCGAGGTCGCCGCATGAGGATCGTCGTGCTTCCGGGCGACGGAATCGGCCCGGAGGTGGCCCGGGAGGCGGTGCTCGCGCTACGAGCTCTGGCACCGGAGGTCGAGCTCGAGGAGCGGCCGTTCGGGGGAGCCGCGATCCGCGAGACCGGCGATCCGCTTCCCGCCGCGACGCTGGCAGCGTGCCGTGGTTCCGACGGCGTCCTGAAAGCGCCGATCGGCGACCCGGAGTTCGACGCAGCCGACGTCCGTCCCGAGCACGGCATGCTCGGCCTCCGCTCGAGTCTGGACGTCTACGCGAACCTGCGGCCGGCGCGCGACGGAAGGATCGATCTGCTGATCGTCCGAGAGCTCGTCGGCGGCCTCTACTACGGAGCCCGTGGCGTCAGAGAGGACGGAACGGTCTTCGACACCCTCGAGTACCACCCGAGCGAGGTGGAGCGAATCGCGCGGCGTGCCTTCGAGCTTGCACGGTCACGGCGGGGGCGGCTCACGTCCGTCGACAAGGCGAATGTGCTCGACACCTCGCGCATGTGGAGGCGAGTCGTGGGCGAGATTGCGGCCGGCTACCCGGACGTCGAGGTGGAGCACCTGCTGGTCGACAATGCGGCGATGCAGCTCGCGAGTCGGCCGGAGCAGTTCGACGTCCTCGTCATGGAGAACATGTTCGGAGACATCCTGAGCGACCTGGCAGCGGCCATGACCGGCGGGCTCGGCCTTGCTCCATCGGCCAGCCTCGGAGACGACGGGCCGGGAATCTTCGAGCCCGTCCACGGGTCGGCCCCTGACATCGCCGGAAGTGGCACCGCCAACCCGGCCGCCATGCTCCGTTCGACGGCCCTCCTGCTCGAGCACGCTCTCGCGATGCCCGAGGAGGCGCGCCGCTTGGAGCGGGCTGTCGAAAGGGCAATACGCGAACGCCCGACGCCCGATCTCGGCGGCGCGGCCACGACAACCGAGTTCGGTGCTGCGGTCCTCGAGCAGCTAGATGGTTGATCGTCTAGGTCGATGAAGGGGCTCCAGGACTGGCTCCGGGAGATCGCCGGGCGGGCGAGTCCGCGCACGGCGCTTCTCTTCGCGCTCGTGATGGTGCTCGTCGTGGTCTGGCTCCTGTCGGTGATCCTGCGGGGCTCGGCCGGCTGAGCGGTCGTCTTCGGCGCAGCAGGCCGTTCCAGGCGCAGCCGGCGTCCCGCGTCGAAGTTGGCACACCCGGTGCCAATCGCGCGCGGAAATCCGCGCTACGCTCAGCGCAGGGGGTAACTCAGGGGGTCCCCCGGGGGTTACAGAGGCCCAGGGGCTACGGAAGGGCCGTCGTTGCGAACGGCGCCGGGTGTTTCTGTTCGTACGCGATGATCTCGGCTTCGTGCGTCAGCGCCCGGGCGATGTCGTCAAGGCCGTGCAAGAGGCAATGCCGCTGGAACTCGTCGAACTCGAACGGGACGACGAGGTCGTCGGGAGCGGTGATCGTCTTCGTCTCGAGGTCGACGGTCAGCTCGCCGCCTTGGGCCACCGCGTCCATGAGCGTCCTCACCTGGTCTGGCGGCAAGGCGATGGGGACCAGCCCGATCTTGACGCAGTTCGAGATGAAGATGTCTGCGAACGACGGCGCCACCACGACCTCGAACCCGTAGTCCTGCAGCGCCCAAGGGGCGTGCTCGCGAGACGATCCGCAGCCGAAGTTCCGGCCTGCAAGCAAGATCTTCGCCCCCTGGGCCTCAGGTCGGTTCAGCTCGAAGTCAGGGTCCTTCGCCCAGTCGTAGAAGAGGAACTCGCCGAAGCCGGACCGCTCGATGCGCTTCAGGAACTGCTTCGGGACGATCTGATCCGTGTCCACGTCTGCGCGATCGAGCACGGCCGCAGGAGCGGTCACCGAGCGGAACGCCCTCATCGCGCCGCCGCCAGGTCGCGGATGTCGACGAAGCGTCCCTCGAGCGCGGCCGCTGCTGCGAGCGCGGGGGAGACTAGGTGCGTACGCCCGCCGCGTCCCTGCCTGCCCTCGAAGTTCCGGTTCGAGGTCGAGGCGCACCGCTCGCCCGGCGCGAGGACGTCCGGGTTCATCCCGAGGCACATGGAGCATCCCGCCCGGCGCCATTCGAACCCGGCT
>DASQGA010000301.1:0-3907 GCA_035632855.1 Gaiellaceae bacterium
CGCTCCGTCTCCTCGCGGAAACGATGCGATTCTTCGCGGAGGAGTCCTGCCAGAAGTGCACGCCGTGCCGGATCGGAAACCGCGGCCTCCACCATGTCCTCGAGGAGCTCGGGCACGGTACGGCGGTCATGTCGCGACGCCAGGTTGAAGAGTGGCTCGACGCGATGGCCCAGACGTCGATCTGCGGACTCGGACAGGGGGCGCCCTTCCCGGTCAGAAATGCGTTCCGCTTCTGGCCCGATCTCTTCGCCCCCCTTGGCGAGCCTGAAGCGGCGGTACGATGAGCCCCCCGGTGCGCGCCTCGGTTCCCTTCACGCTCGACGGAAAGCCGGCCAGCGCGCCCGAGGGCGAGTTGCTCGTCCATGCGGCTGCGCGTCACGGCGTCTTCATCCCGACTCTCTGCCACGACGACAAGCTCGACCCGTACGGGGGCTGCCGCCTGTGCGTCGTCGGGGTCGAAGGATCGCCCAGGCCTCTCCCCGCCTGCGCCACGGTGGTTGCCGAGGGGATGGTGGTCTCGACGAACGCGAGCGTCCCGCAGTTCCGCCGCACCCTGACCGAGATGTTGCTCACCGAGCACCTGAATCCCGATCCGGGCGGGCGGCCGAACGAGCTCGTGGACATGGCGGAGGAGTTCCAGGCGGAAGCGCCGTTCATCCTCCCTGACGCCAAGCGCGAGCCCTACGACGACCGAAACTCGCTTATGGGCTACGACCCCGACGCCTGCATCCTCTGCAACCGCTGCGTCCGCTACACGCAGGAGGTCATGCAGTGCTCCGCCCTCTCCCTGGCAGGCCGCGGGCCGGACGCGCGAATCGTGCCCACTCACGGGCATTCCTGGCTCGACACGGAATGTGAGCTTTGCGGTGGCTGCCTCGGCGTCTGCCCTACAGGCGCCATCTACGAGAAATTCGAGGAGCGCACCGGGAGACCTGAGCGCGCCCTCGAGAAGGTGAAGACGACCTGCACCTTCTGCGGGGTCGGCTGTCAGATCGACCTGAACGTCGACCCCGACACGAAGCGGATCGTCAAGGTCACCTCGGACCCGACCTACGTGTCGAACGAAGGCAACCTGTGCGTCAAGGGCCGGTTCGCCTTCAACTTCGTCCACCATCCCGACCGGCTGACCGAGCCGCTCGTCCGCGGGGAGGACGGCGAGCTCCACGAGACGACGTGGGAGCACGCGCTCGAGGTGGCCGCCCGGGGATTGAAGGACGTAGAGGAGCGGCACGGCGCGCAGAAGATCGGCTTCCTCGCATCGGCACGACTGACGATGGAGGAGAACTTCGCGATCCAGAAGCTCGCCAGGACGGTGGTGGGAACCAACAACATCCACTCCTGCGAAGCCACCTGACACGCTCCGACTCTTTACGGCCTGGTCAGGTCGTTAGGCAGAGGAGCGACGACGAACTCGATCCCCGAGATCGAGAACGCGAAGTTCCTGCTCGTGATCGGCTCGAACACGACCGAGGCGCATCCCGTGCTCGCCCTCCGGATGAAGAAGGCAGTGAGGAAGGGTGCGACGCTCGTGGTCGCCGATCCGCGCAAGATCTGGCTCACAAAGATCGCGAACCGCCACCTCCAGCTCCGCCCGGGCACCGATGTCTGGCTCCTGAATGCGCTCATGCACGTGATCCTCGACGAAGGCCTGCAGAACGAGGAGTACATCGCGAAGTACACAGAGGACTTCGACGCCGTGCGGGAGGTGGTCTCCCGGTACCCGCCGGAGGAGGCCGAGAAGGTCACCGGCGTCCCCGCGGAGGACATTCGCTGGGTCGCGCGGGCCTACGCGACCGAGAAGCACGCGGCCATCTTCTACACGCTCGGGATCACCGAGCACGCTTGCGCTATTGACAACATCTGGTCCCTCTCCAACCTGACGCTCATGACCGGCCATCTCGGCTACGAGTCCACTGGCCTGAACGCGCTCCGAGGACAGAACAACGTCCAGGGCTTGAACGACGCCGGCGCGAATCCGGCCTACCTTCCGGGCTACCAGCCTGCGAACGACCCCGAGGTCGTCGCGCGCTTCGAGGCGCGGTGGGGCGAGGGCACGGTTCCGGCATCGCCCGGCTACCGCCTCGACCAGATGATCTCCGGCCTGCACGACGACCGGATCAAAGCCTTCTACTTGATCGGCGAGAACCCGGCTCACACCGAGCCGAACGCAAGCCACGTGGAGGAAGGGCTCGAGAACCTCGAGTTCCTGATCTCGCAGGACATCTTCCTCACCGAGACGGCTCGCAAGCTGGCCGACGTGGTCTTTCCTGCCTCGAGCTTCGCCGAGAAGGACGGGACGTTTACGAACACCGAGCGCCGCGTGAACCGCGTGCGGAAGGCAGTGCCGCTCCCAGGAAATGCCCGGGAGGATCTCCAGATCGTGCTCGACCTGGCGAAAGCGATGGATGCGGGCTGGCCGGACTACCGCGGGGCCGAGGACGTCTGGAACGAGTTCGCCGACCTGGCGCCGCTCTGGAGCGGCATCCGGTACCCGCGGATCGAGGACGTCGGCCTCCAGTGGCCGTGCCTCGACGAGAACGATCCCGGTGCCACGTTTCTGCACGCGCCGAGCCCCGCTCGCCCGAGTGGCCGCGGCAAGTTCTATCCGGTCGAGTACCAGCCGCCGATCGAAGAGCCCGACTCCGAGTACCCGTTCGTCCTCTCGACCGGGCGGACGCTCTATCACTACAACTCGGCCACGATGACGATGCGAGAGGACGGGATCCTCGACAAGCAGGAGGAGCCGTTCATCGAGATGAGCCCGGAGGACGCGTCGAGCCTCGGCGTCGTCGAGGGAGACTGGGTCCGGCTCATCTCACGGCGAGGGGAGATCCAGGCTCGCGCGGCGATCGGCGACCGTGTCTATCCCGGACTCGTGTGGATGGCTCTCCATTTCGCAGAGTCGCGAGTCAACCTCCTGACAAACGACGTCGGCGACTCCCTGATCGGGATCCCCGAATACAAGGTCTGCGCGATCCGGATCGAGCCGGTCAGATCTGCGCTCCAGCCGGCCGCACGCTGAACCGCACCGTCACAGAGACGTGACATCCGGCGTGCCACACGCGCGTCGACCGGCGGTACGCTCGAGCGCGAGCAGGCGGGCGGGTCGGGACCCGAGCTAGACGCGCGAGTAACTCGAACCGCATCGCTGCCGAGGCAGCGTGAGGAGGAAGTCGAAACTGGGCCTGCAGGACGTTAGGGTCTCCCCCTCGACCATTCACGGAGGAGGATCGACTGCATGGCCTCGACCCAAGCTGGTCCCAGCGTCGACGACATCCGCAAGGAGGTAAAGGAGCGCGGGATCGAGTTCTTCTTCGCGCAGTTCGTCGACATGTACGCCCGCCCGAGCGCGAAGTTGATCCCCGCGGCGCACCTCGACGACCTCGTCAACGATGGCGCCGGCTTCGCCGGCTTTGCCGCGGGCGAGATCGGTCAGGTGCCGGCCGACCCCGACATCGCCGCCATGCCCGACCTCCGGAGTTTCACCCCTGTTCCCTGGGAGCCGACCGTGGCCCGGTTCGCCTGTGACATCACCGTCGAGGGAGAGGACTGGCCGTACGACCCTCGTACGATTCTGCGCCGCGTGGTCGAGAGCGCGCGCGACAAGGGCTTCGACTTCCGGTTCGGTCTCGAGCTCGAGTACTTCCTCGTCGAGCAGATGCCCGACGGCTCGATCCGGGTTGAGGACGATCGCGACACGCTCGAGAAGCCGTGCTACGACCTGCTGGGTCTGACGCGCCATTACGACTTCCTAACGACCGTCTCGAAGTACGTGAACGAGCTCGGCTGGGGCAACTACGCGAACGACCACGAGGACGCGAACGGCCAGTTCGAGCAGAACTTCGTCTTCGCTGACGCCCTCACGAGCTGCGACCGCGGCATCTTCTTCCGGTACATGGTGCACACG
>DASQGA010000302.1:0-2838 GCA_035632855.1 Gaiellaceae bacterium
GTCCTCCTGCACGGGAGGCTCGATCTCCTGCGTCTGCAGGGGGGCCGTGCCCTCGTCGTCGACTACAAGACGAACCGCATCGAGGAGACATCCCCGGCGGAGGCCGTCGAGTCGGACTACGTGCTGCAGCGGCTCGTCTACGCGCTAGCGGCCTTCCGGGCCGGAGCGGACGAGGTCGAGGTGGCTTACGTCTTCCTCGAGCGTCCCGACGAACCGGTGGTCTCGACTTTCGAGCGCTCCGAGATTCCCGCTCTCGAGGCCGAGCTCACCGCCGCCATCGACCGCATTCAGGAAGGGCAGTTCAGGCCCACGCCGAGCGAGTTCGTCTGCCCCGGCTGCCCGGCGCTCGACGTCGTCTGCGCCGGCCCTCGTCTCCTCCACCCGGATTCAGCCGCAATCTAGATGGTCGATCGGCAACTACCGCACCCACGGATGGCGGCCCAGACACGGCGCCAGGCCGCACCCTCGCCCTTGGCAAGGCTTCTAGCCTTGCCTGCGGGCGATGGCACGCCCTGGCTTGGTCTGTGCCGTCCCCGCGGGCGCGCCAATTGCCGATCAACCATCTGATGCGCAGCTACGTCGCCGAGGCGCGGCGGCGCGTGGGCCCGAAACGACTTCGGATCCGCCCGGTCATCGAGCGTCTCGCCCACGAGCACCCGGACGCGACGATCGCCCTTCGGTTTCGAAACGATCTGGAGCTGCTCGTCTCGGTCATGCTCTCCGCGCAGACGACGGACGTGACGGTGAACCGTGTCACCGAGACCCTCTTTCGCAAGTACCAGCGTCACGAGGACTACCTCGCGGTCCCGCTCGAGGAGCTCGAGCGGGATCTACGACCGACCGGCACCTTCAGACACAAGGCCAGGAACGTGAGAGGTGCGATGGCGATGCTGCTCGAGGAGTACGACGGCCAGGTGCCGCTCCGGATTGAAGAGCTCGTGCGGCTGCCCGGAGTCGGGCGGAAGACGGCGAACGTCGTCGCCGCCGAGCGCGGCGCGACGCAGGGAATCGTCGTGGACACCCACGTACGCCGACTTTCGCAACGGCTCGGCTTCACTCGGCAGGAGGATCCCGTCAAGATCGAGCGAGACCTGCGGCGCCTCGTTCCCCGCGAGGACTGGGCGCGACTCCCACATCTCCTCATCTGGCACGGACGCCGCGTTTGCCTGGCGCGCCGCCCTCGCTGCGAACGGTGCGTCGTCAGCGATCTCTGCCCGTCCAGCCGCCTCTAATCGGGCACGATCTCGGTCCTCTTCAGGCGCGGGCTGTGCGCCACACGTGCGGTGATCCCACCTAGCGTCAGCCGGGATGCGAACAGTCGATCTCGCCGTCTACCTCGACGTCCTCGCCGCCAAGCATGCGGGTCTCGCCGCGCAGCTCGCGCGGTCGCGGGACCGCCTTCGCCAGGCGTCGATCGAGCGCGAAGCGCGGAGGGCGCTCGGCCCGGAGACGTCGGCCCAGCTCGAGCGTCTGGGCGTCTTTTCGGCGGCGGAGGTCCGCGGCCTTCGAACCGAGGTCACCGACCTGGCCGCGGCGCTCAGGTCGATCGAGAAGCTCCAGGCCTGGGTCGACGCACAGCTCTTCGCCGCACGTGAGGAGGCCCGCGAGAAACCAATTGCGTTGGGCCTGGTCGGCGGCGACGGACCCGATCTGGCCGCCTAGAGGCTTGATGTGAAACTCGCGGCTCTTGTCCCCGGCAGCGGCTACGGTCCGACCGAATCTGGTGCCTGGCGGCGCGCCACCACAAGACCCGCACGCCAACCTGGAGCGCGACCGTCGGCTGGCGGATGTACCGCCTCGACGCCAAGGCCGCTGCGGGCGATCAGCCAGGAGATCAGTGAGTTCGAGTTCCACATCTCGCCTGCCTGGAGCTCGTCGCGTCCCCAGACCGGCGTGGGCACATCGGGCACTAGTTCGAGGACGCGCTGCGCGAGAAAGGGGTTGTCTGTCAGCCGCTGTGGGCTGTCGACCGCTTCGTCAACGTCTGGGATCACGCCATCACGCCAGCGTCGGATCTCGTACCGGAAGATGCGTAGCGATCGAGCCCAGCGGCTGCCGACTGCGCCTTCGGCGACGACGCCGCGCAGCGCCCTGTTTCCGTCAGGTATCGGTGCCATCTCGATCACGAACTCTCCCTCTGGCACTCTGACTGCGAGCGCGGAGTGGTAGATGTCCTTAGTTGGCCGCTTCTCGAGCCGCGCAACCACCGCCTCGAAAATGCGTCCGTTCAGCCGCACGGAATGGCCGCCGGCCCCGAGCGGAAGCCAGTAGAGATCAACGCTGGGTTGTGTTTCCCCGGTCATGAAGGATGGAGTTCAGCGGACGCGGCAAGTGTGCCCTCGAGCCCGCTCGTTCGCATCGGACTAGAAGCCGATTTCGACCTGCGGTGAACTAGTACTTTCGATGTTCACCTCAGGCGCCGACCGGAATCCAGTTCCTGCTTGAGAGCGGACGGCGCGAATTTCACATCAAGCCTCTAGGCCGGAAAAGTTCTACCTCGGAGTCAGCGCGACGAGGAGTCCTCCATCCTCGTCGTAGGCGGGGAAGAAGTCAGCGCGAATGGGCTTGGTAACGCCCGACCGTGTCGTCAGAGAGAAATGCTTGTCGAGCTGTCGCACACCCCACTCCACTGCCACGTGCGCGGGTTTCTGGTCGTCCCCGTTCATCCCGAAGACCTCCATCACGTCGAGGCCGAGCACGTCCTGCTCGCGGAAGCCGGTGAGCTCGAAGACGCCCTGGCCCGTCGCGATCACCCGGCACTCCCGGTCGCAGACCACGAAGCCCGTGCTGGGGGAGGGGTAGTAGTCGTCGAGGAGCTCGAAGAGAAACCCGAAGCCG
>DASQGA010000303.1:0-3721 GCA_035632855.1 Gaiellaceae bacterium
CAGTGCGCTGAGCCCGCGCACGCGCCGTAGCTCGAGCGCCCGGCGCTGCAGGACGGGAAGCAGGATCGCTGCGAAGAGCAGGATCGTGAAGATGTTCCCGAGATCCACGCGGGCCGAGGATATCCGCCGCGAGGCCCTGGCTACACTGGCCTAGTGGACGGAGTGCTCGACTGGTATCTGCTCGGCGTCGCCGCCGGCCTCGGCGTCGCCGCGGGCATCGCGCTCGTCTGGCTCGCCCGCGGAGGTCTCCTCAGGCCCCTGGCAGCGGCGGCTCTCCTGTCGTCTGTTGCCGGGGGCGTGCTCATCGCCCTGCTCGCGGTCGCGTGGGCGGCGGTCGCCCTGGCCGGCGGGGCGGCGGTGGCCGTCGCCTCGGTGAGGAAGCTGGCTGCGGCGGCCCTTCCGGCGGCCGCCCTCGGCGCTGCGCTCGTCGCCCTCGTGCCGCTCGCCGGCTACCTCGAGGCGGTCGCCGCCCCGTTCGTCGGCCGGCGGCTCGGCCGTCGTGCCGACTCGCGCTACGCGGGCCTCCGCGTTCTCGCCAAGGATTAGCACGCCAATTACCGATCAACCATCTAGGGAGCTGGCGCAAACGGAGGGCAAGCGGCTCGTCCTGGCGGTCATCGACGGCCTCTCCCCCGACGTCCTCGAGAGCGCCCTCGAGGCGGGCGCGCTCCCCACGCTCCAGTTCCTGGCCGAGCGTGGCGAGTACAGGCGGGGCGTCACGACGTTCCCCTCGCTGACACCGGTGTGCCTGACCTCGATCGCGACCGGGGCCCATCCGGACGTGCATGGGATCCCCCATCTCGTCTGGTACCACCGCGGCGAGCAGCGGATCGTCGAGTACGGCTCCTCCTTCCCGGCGCTGCGTGCGGTCGGCGCGCGGCAGGGCCTTCGGGACACGGTCTTCAACATGACTCATGCCCACATGAGTCCGGATGCGACGACCGTCTTCGAGGCCGTCGAGGACGGAGGCCTGACGCCGGCGGCCATCAACTTCACCTGCTACCGGGGGCGGACCCGCCACGCGATCAGGCTGCCCGAGCTCGCTGCGCGAAACCGCTGGTATGAAGCGGTGTACGGGCCGAAGCGGTTCTTCTTCTTCAACATCTTCGAGTCGGACGTCACTGGCGCGCCGCTTGCGATCCGCTCGAGGGTCGAGGGCTCGATCGACGACTACGCGGCGGCGATCGGGCGCTGGCTCGTCACCCGTGACGGCTTCGACTTCCTCGTCTTCTACTTGCCCGACTACGACTACGCTTCGCACCAGTCGGGCCCCGGCGCGGCCGGCGAGGCCCTGGCCCATGCCGACGCGGCGCTGGGAAAGCTCATGGAAGCGGCCGGCGATTTGGACGTGTTCCTGGAGCGCTACGCGGTGATCGTCTGCTCGGATCACGGACAGACGCGGGTGGAGGAGGCGGTACGCCTCGAGGAGCGGTACGCCGACCTCACGGTCTTCGCCGGCCGCCGTAGCGGCGACGCTTCCCGCTTCGAAGTGGCGATCACCGCCTCGAACAAGGCGGGCATGGTCTACCGGCTTCCGGCCTGTCCCGAGGACACGCGGCAGCTCGCCGAACGGCTCGATGGATTCAACGGAGCCGACGTTGTCCTGTTCCGCGAGGAGGGGCTCGCCGTGGCCAGGCGACAGGGTGAGGAGCTCCGCTTCGCGCCGAACGGAGTCGGCTGGAGGCTGGAAGGTGACGGAGACCTTCTGGACACCGAGCGCTATCCAGATGGGCTCGAACGTGCGTGGTGCGCACTCGAGTGTCCCAACGCGGGCGAGGTGATCGTCTCCGCCGGCGAAGGGGTCGAATTCGTCGACCTCGGAGGGCGGGCGCACGTGGGTGGGGGGAGCCACGGATCGCTCCTCGCCGGCGACTCGCTCGTCCCCATGCTCGCGGCCGGTTTCGACGAGCCGCCCCTCGGCTTGTCGCCCAGGACGATCGACCTCGCCCCGCTCACCTTGGCCCACTTCGGTATCGACCTGCCCGCTTCGATGCGGGCGCGCGACCATGTCGGCGTCTGACTGGGCGCGCGAGCGGCGCCGCATGGTGAGCCGCCAGCTTCGCCGCCGCGACATCGCCGACGAGCACGTTCTCGCCGCGATGGAACAGGTGCCGCGGGAGCTCTTCGTCGACGAGGAGGACAGAGGGCGGGCCTACGACGATGTGCCGCTCTCGATCGGATTCGGCCAGACGATCTCGCAGCCGTACATGGTGGCTCTCATCTGCCAGACCGCGGACGTGCGTCCCGGGCACCGTGTGCTCGACATCGGCACCGGCTCGGGCTACCAGGCGGCCGTGCTCGCAGAGCTGGGGGCCGACGTCCATACGGTCGAGCGGATTCCGGAGCTGGCGGAGAGGGCGCGGGACGCGCTCGCCTCCGCGGGGTACGGCCGGGTCCAGGTGCACGTGGGCGACGGCTCGCTGGGTCTCGCTCCAGAAGGGCCCTTCAACGCGGTCGTCGTCGCTGCGGCCGCACCCGGCCTGCCCGAGTCGCTCTACGAGCAGTTGGTTCCGGGCGGTCGCCTTGTCGTGCCTGTGGGGGGGCCAAACGGACAGCGCCTGCAGGTCGCCGTCCGCAGCCCGGAGGGGCCCGCAGTGCTCCGGTCGGTCCCGTGCCGCTTCGTGCCGCTCGTCGGCGCGGAGGGCTTCGCGATCTAGTTTCCGGCACGCTCCTTGCCGTCGAGGCCCGCGCGCGCGGCATCTACCCTTTCGCCGTGGCCAACAACTCCGAGGCCGGCGCGACCCGCGCCGCGACGCTCGCCGACGCCGCCGGTCTGGCGCTCAAGCGTCGCGGCAACTGGGTGCAGCTCGCCAAGTTCTGCATCGTCGGCGCGTCCGGCTATGCGGTCAACCTGGGCGTCTACACGCTCCTCGTCCTATCGGGAGTTCACTACCTTCCGGCGGCGATCTGCTCGTTCATCGTCGCGGTGGCGAACAACTACTCGTGGAACCGTGTCTGGACGTTTCGCCGGCAGCGAGGCCACCTCGTCTACCAGGGAGCGAGATTCCTGGCCGTCTCCGGCATCGCGCTCGCGGCGAACCTCGCCGCCCTCAGCGTCCTCGTCGCTGTCGGTCTACCGAAGATCCCCGCCCAGGCGATCGCGATCCTGCTCGTGATGCCGTGGAACTTCGTCGCCAACAAGCTCTGGAGCTTCCGGCGCTGACTCGTAGAGTCTCTAACGTAATGAGGCCTCGTCGCCGGGGTGCGATGGGTGGTGCGAGGCAAGGACGCAGGGAGTGCACATATTCGAGAATATGGGCGCGACTGAGGACGCCGCATCGCGCCGCCCAGCGTGCGCCGGCGGCTCAGAGCTTCATTGCGTTAGAGGCTCTTAGGGCTCTCCTCGCCGCCGCTCTCGCCGCTCTCGCGCTGGCCGCTCCGGCAGCGGGTGCGTCTCCCACGTCTCCGGTCTACGACTCGAAGGGCAACGTGATCGGGGCGCCGTTCGTCCCGGAGGAGGAGGCGGGCCCGAGCCTCGGCGAACGCGAGGCGATTCAGCTCGCGCTCGGCAACCGGAAGATCGCCGACTGGGTCGATCGCTACGACGGCCAGAAGCTCACGAAGGAGGCGAGCTTCGACGCGAAGACCGGGCTCTGGACGGTGAAGGTCTGGGCCCCTGGCGAGGCGGGTCAGATCGTCCTCGCTCGCGTCGAGGACTCGTCGGTTCGAGTCACCGAGGCCTGGACCGGCCCCCAGGTCGCGTGGAAGATGGCGCGAGGCT
>DASQGA010000304.1:0-2506 GCA_035632855.1 Gaiellaceae bacterium
CTCGTCGGCTGTTTCTCCTCGTTCGCTTATCCCTCGCACGAGTGCGTCGGGAGAATTCTCCGCCCCTAGGGCAAAACGCGCTAGTGGCTCCTCGAGACCGGTCTACGTTGGCTCGGTGAGCCAGCGGCGGCGTGAGGCGAAGACTGCCGGTGTCTCGTCCTCCAGAAAGCCTCCCAGCCGGTCGCTCGTCACGAGCAGGAGGCCGAGCGAGAGGAAGATCCAGGCTTCGGCGTCGGCGTCACGGTCCGGGAACACCCCTCCGGCCGCTTGTGAGCGGCGAATCACGTCGCTGACGTAGTCATGCACCTCCCGCAGATGGGTGCGCATGTGCTCGCGGATTGCCTCGTCTTCGCTCGCCTCGGACAGCGCCTGGAGCCAGAGGTTGCCGATCGCCATCTTCTGCTCCGTCGCGGCGAGGTATGCCTGCCCCATCGCCGACACCCAGGCGGCCGGGTCCGGCTCGGCCGCCACGACCTCGTCCCAAAGAGCGCGGATGCGCCTCCAGGTCTCGTCGATGCAGGCGAGATAGAGGTCGCGCTTCGAATCGAAGTGGCGGTACAGGACGGGCTCGGTGACACCCGCCTCGCGCGCGATCTCCGCCGTGGTCGACCCCCGATAGCTGCCGCCGGAGAAGACTCCGCAGGCGCACGCGAGGAGCGACGCACGCCGCTCTTCCGCCGGAAGCCGCGTGCCCATCAGGCGGCTGCTTCGGCTAGGTCCGCGACTTCGGCCGGGCGGTGGTGCCGCACGGTGGCGATGGCAACGATCGCGGCCGCGAAAGCGATGCCTGCCGCCGCGAGGAGAGCGTGCTGGAAGCCGCGCACGAACTGGTCCGCCGCACCGGGATCGGTGGCTGGCAGGCTCAGCGAAGCCGCCACGATGGCCCCCATGATCGCGATCCCGAGCGACCCTCCGACTTGCCGCATGCTGTTCAGGACGGCCGAGCCCACGCCGGCCTTGTCCACAGGGACCGACCCCATAGCGACCGAGGTCGCCGGCGTCATGGTCAGTGCCATCCCCATGCCCCCCACGATCAGCCCGGGGAAGATGTCCCAGAAGTTCGAACCCCGGTCGAGCTGCGAGAAGACGACGAGGCTGATCCCGACGAGGATCATGCCCCCACCCATGAGCCAGCGGCCTCCGATGCGGTCGGTGAGCTTGCCCGCGATCGGTGCGAGCAAGACGATCAGGATCGTCATCGGCAGGAAGGTTGCGCCGGCCTGGGTGGCCGAGTACCCGAGGATGTTCTGCATGTAGAGCGAAACGAAGAAGAAGACGCCGAACATGGCCAAGGCGACGAGCAGCATGGTGAGGTTGGCGCCCGCGAAGGTGGGGTTCCTGAAGAGGGACAGATCGAGCATCGGGATCCGTTGCCGCAGCTCGAGCAGGACGAAGGCGACGAGCGCAACGACCGCGACCGCGAAGAGCGTGAGGATCCGGGTGGACGTCCAGCCATACGTGTTCGCCTCGATCAACCCGTACGTGAGCGCGAAGAGCCCGACTGCGGAGGTAACGAGCCCCGGCAGGTCGAGGCGCTGCTCGGCGGAGGTGTCTCGGGACTCGCGGATCGCAAGCCGGGCGACGACGATCGCGAGGATTCCGACCGGGACGTTCACGAAGAAGATCCAGCTCCAGTCGATCTTCTGGGTGATGATGCCGCCGAGGAGGGGGCCGATGGCAAGCGCCATGCCGGCGGTACCAGCCCAGATCCCGATCGCCATTCCCCGCTGGCGTGGTGGGAACGTGGCCGTGATGATCGAGAGCGTCGCCGGGTTCATGAGCGCGGCGCCGACTCCCTGCACGATGCGCGCGCCGATCAGCATCTCGGGGCTCGTCGCCAGCCCGCAGGCGAGCGAGGAGAGTGTGAAGATGGCGAGGCCGACGATGAAGATCCGGCGGCGACCGAGCATGTCGGCGAGCTTTCCGCCCGTGAGCATGATGACTGCGAAGGTGAGTGCGTAGCCGTTCACGACCCATTGGAGCTCCGAGATGCCGATTTGAAGGTCGCGCGCGATCGCGGGCAGCGCCACGTTCACGATCGTGTTGTCCAGCATCATCATGAAGAGCCCGAATGCAACCGCCCCGAGCGTCCACCACTTCTTGTTCTCCTCCGTGAAGAGCCGTGCTTTCACCCGTCGCCCTCCTCTCGTTCGCCGGGCTATGTTAGCGCGCACTAAGAACACGCACAAATCGTTTTCCCTCCTCCAAACGAGGGGACGAGCCGCCTGATGCCCCGGAACCCCCTCGAGGACGCCGGCCGGGCGCTGCGCCAGCTCGGAGACCGGCTTCGCGAGACGGCGGGTCCCGAAGGCGAGTGGATCGCCGAGCAGCTCGAACGCCTTTCGACCCGCGACGAGCCTGGGAACGACGGCGAACGGACCCTCGACGAGCTCCAGGCGGAGCTGGACGGACTCGTTGGGCTCGAGACAGTCAAGGAGCAGGTGCACGCGCTCGTAGCGTTCCTCCAGGTTCAGAGCCGCCGGAAGGAGCACGGGCTCCGCGAAGC
>DASQGA010000305.1:0-14016 GCA_035632855.1 Gaiellaceae bacterium
GTCGGTCGTCAGCGACTTGACCTTCACGACCTCGTGCGCGTCGTGCGCCTGCACGATCCCGGTCACGATCCGGTTCGCCTCGGCCGCGTCCCGGGCCCAGTGCACGTGTCCGCCCGCGCGCTCGACCGACGCCTCGAGCTCCAGCAGGTAGTCCTCGAGGTGGCGGAGAACGCGGGTCTTGATCGCACGGCCGGCCTCCCGAAGCTCCTCCCAGTCGGGAAGCTCGGCGACCACGGCCGCCCGCTTGGCGCGGATCGTCTGCGTTGCGTGGCCGAGGTTCCGACGAAGCTGCTGGTTCGCGAGCTCCGCCTTCGCAGCTTCCGGGAAGGGCGCGTCGGTGGGCCGGCTCACGGCGTCGCCTCCCTCGACGCGAGGATCTCGGCCAGGTGCATCGTTCGGACGTTCGCCCGCGCGCGGGAGAGGCCGCCGCCGATCTGCATCAGGCAGGAGTTGTCCCCGGCCGTGCAGACCTCGGCGCCGGTGGCGAGCAGGTTCTCGAGCTTGTCGGCGAGCATGGCGGCCGACGTGTCGGCGTTCTTGACGGCGAATGTGCCGCCGAAGCCGCAGCACTCCTCCGCCTCGGGCAGCTCCACGAGGTCGATGCAGCGGACGGCGCGAAGGAGCCGGAGCGGCGCGTCGCCGACCCGGAGGAGGCGGAGCGAGTGGCACGTCGGGTGGTACGTGACCCGGTGCGGGAACGAGGCGCCCACGTCCTCGAGCCCGAGCGGGCCGGTCAGGAGCTCGGAGAGCTCGAAGACGCGCGGGGCGAGCGCAGCGACCTCGGCCGCGAGCCCGTCGTCGCCCGCGAGCTGGGCGGCCCGGGGGTAGTGCTCGCGCACCATCGAGACGCAGGATCCGGAGGGCGAGACGATCGTCTCCGCGTCCGCGAACACGCGGACGAAGCGGCGCACAAGCGGGAGCGCCTCCTGCGCGTAGCCCGTGTTCCAGTGCATCTGCCCGCAGCAGGTCTGTTCCTCCGGAAACTCGACCTCGTGCCCCAACCGCTCGAGGAGGTCGACGACTGCGCGGCCCGTCTCCGGAAAGAGCGTGTCGTTGAAGCAGGTGATGAAGAGGGCGATTGGCACGGAGGCAACTTATCCGGGCCCTGGCCTCTCGCTCCAGAGTGTTACTCTGCTCCCGCCGCGGGGAATGACGACCAGCGGCAAATCGCTAGGTTCCAGCCGATCAAGGCCGCGACGGTCGCGCTCGTCGCCAACACGGCACCGGTCGCCTTCGGCGCCATCGCGATCCCGGTCATCACGCTGGCGAAGGTGACCGAGCTGCCGGACGATCTGGACCGGCTCGCCCCTCAACCTCGGACTCGGGCTCGCGGAGCCGTCCTCGTCACATCCCTCGTGGTCGCGCTCGCGCTCATTGCCGCTGTCTTCGCAGCGAAGCACGCGGTCGAGATCCCGAACGGAACGCGGATCCCCGGCTAATGGGGCTTCGGTAGGCCTTGACGCACGCGTCGTGACTTCGCGTCCATGGCTCGTCCGGCCGAGGCGCACCTTCCCGTGCGCCCACGGCTCGCCGCGCTCAATCCACGACCTTGCCCGGATTCAGGATTCCGTGCGGATCGAGCGTCCTTTTGATCGCGCGCATGAGATCGACTGCCGCTCCCCGCTCCTCGCGCAAGTAGCCGAGCTTCCCGAGCCCGATGCCGTGCTCCCCCGTGCACGTGCCGTCGACGGCGAGCGCGTAGCGGACGATCTCCGCGTTGATCGTCTCCGCGCGGGTGACCTCGCCCGTGTCGGCGGGGTCGACCATGAAGATGGTGTGGTAGTTCCCGTCGCCGACGTGCCCCAGGATCGCGCCCGCCACGCCCGCCGACTCCACAACGTCCCGCGCGTGTCGAATCGCGTCCGGGAGGGCCGAAACGGGCACGCAGACGTCCGTGCTCATGAGCTTCTTCCCGGGCGCGCTGGCCATCACGGCAAGCGCGGCGTTGTGGCGCGCGTTCCAGAGCCGGACGCGCTCCGCCTCGTCGGAACCCGCCTCGAAGGCGACGCAACCCTCGCGGCGGGCCAGCGTCTCGGCATGCTCGACCTCGTGGCGGACGGCCGGCTCCGCGCCGCTGAACTCGAGGAACAGGGTCGGTCCCTCCGCGTACTCGGTTCCTTCGTACGCGTTGACGGCCCGGACCGTAAGCTCGTCGACAAGCTCCACGCGGGCGACTGCGGTTCCAGTCTGGATCAGGCGCGTCGCCGCGCGCACGGCCGTGTCGATGTCCGGAAAGACCGCCCGGCCTGCGACCACGAACTCGGGCAGGGCGCGCACGCGTAAGAGGACTTCCGTGACGACACCGAGCGTGCCCTCCGAACCGACGAAGAGGCGCGTGAGGTCGTAGCCCGCCGACGACTTCGGAGCGGCGCCGCCCGTCCGGATGACGGTCCCGTCCGCGAGAACGACCTCGAGCCCGAGCGTGTTGTCACGCATCGTCCCGTACCGGACGGCGTTCGTTCCGCTCGCGTTGGTGGCGACCATGCCGCCGATCGACGCGTCCGCACCCGGGTCGACGGGGAAGAAGAGACCGGCCTGCCGCAGTCGCTCCTCCAGCTGCAGCCGCGTCACTCCGGCCTGGACGCGCGCGAGGAGATCGCCCGGCCGTACCTCGAGGATCGCGTTCATGCGCGACAGGTCGAGGCTGATCCCCCCGTGGACTGGGATCACATGGCCGTCGACGCTCGTGCCGCACCCGTACGGGGTAACTGGCACGCGCTCATCGTTCGCCCAGCGCAGAATCGCCTCGACCTCCGAGCGTGAGGCAGGGAAGACCACGGCTTCCGGAGCCCGCGCCGGGTGAAGGCTGATGTCATGCCCGTGCGCTCCGGTGACGGCCTCATCAGCCGTGACGCGCTCCGGCTCGGAGACGATGCTCTGGAGAGCGGCGACGACATCCATGCGGGCACGCTAGCGTGCCCCGGCGTGAGCGTCACTGAGCGGAGCGGCCGTGCGGTCGTCGTCACGGGGGCGGCGAGCGGGATCGGGCGGGCGATCGCAGAGCGGCTCGTCGCCGAGGGCGCCCGCGTTCTGTCTGTCGACCTGGAGCCCAGCGAGCTCTGTCCCGGCGAGCCCTTCGCCGCCGACCTCACCACGCGGGAAGGCAACCGGGCGGCGGTCGAGGCGGCCGTCAAGCGCTTTGGCCGCCTCGACGCCGTTGTTGCGAACGCCGGCTTCCAGCATGTGGCCCCGGTGGTCGAGTTCCCCGAGGACCGCTGGGACGCTCTCATCGCCCTTCTCCTCACGAGCCCCTTCCTGCTCGCCAAGTACGCGTGGACGCACCTGGAGAAGAGCGGCGACGGCCGCTTCCTGGCGATCGCGTCCGTGCACGGGCTCGTCGCCTCGCCGTTCAAGGCCGGGTACATCTCTGCGAAGCACGGTCTTCTCGGTCTCGTCAAGGTTCTCGCCCTCGAGGGCGCGGACAAGGGCATCACCGCGACGGCGATCTGCCCCGCCTTCGTGCGCACGCCGCTCGTCGAGCAGCAGATCTCTGATCAGGCGAAGGCGCACGGGATCTCGGAGGAGCGTGTCCTGGAGGAGGTCATCCTCCAGCCGCACGCCGTCAAGCGCCTGCTCGAGCCCGAGGAGGTGGCCGACGTCGCCGCGTTCCTCCTCGGGCCGTCCGGGCGGGCGTTCACGGGCTCGCCGATGGTCATGGACCTCGGCTGGACGGCGCGCTAACCGTCGCCTGGTTTGACAAGCTGCTTGTGTGGGATCATTCTTCCGCCGAACACTCGCTACGGGGGGTGGGAATTCATGGCGGAGTACGTTGAGCCGGGTGCCCGTGCGTACGGACCTGAGGCCGGCACGGGAGGGTATCCGCTCGGCGCCCGGCCGCCGCTAGGCTTGGACGACCTACCGGAGCCGGAGGAGGTCTTCGGCGTTCGGCGCATCGGGGCCAAAGAGACCGTCACGCTCGTCATCGGTCCGAGCCTGATCGCGCTCGGACTCTCGATCGGGAGCGGCGAGTGGTTGCTCGGGCCGCTTCAGATCGGCACCGTGGGGTGGGTCGGGATCGGCTTCGTGATCATGATCTCGATCGTCCTCCAGGCTCTCTACAACATGGAGCTCGGCCGTTACGTCCTCGCCACGGGCGAGGTCCCGTCGCTCGGATTCGGCCGCATACCGCCGGGATTCTTCATCGGCACGATCGTCGCGGTGGTCCTCTTCTATGCCGCCTTCATCACCGGCGGCTGGGCGGCGGGGGCGGGCGACGGCCTCTACACCCTCCTGACGGGTGACGTGGTCGACGATTCGTCCAGGACGAAGTCGCGCTGGCTCGCGGTCGCGCTCATGGTGGGGGTCTTCGGCATCACGCTGCTCGGGCGCAAGATCTCGCGGACGCTCGAGCTCGTGAACTGGGGGCTCGTCGTCTTCATCCTCGCCACGCTCTTGATCCTGGACATCGTCGTCGTCAGCGGGAGCGCGTGGCTCGACGGGCTCGAGGGGATCTTCCGGCCGGCGCTGCCGCCGGAGGAGATCTCGGCCAGGGACATCGGCGGCGTGGCCGGCTTCGCCGCCATGGCGTCAGGCCTGAACTTCGTGTTCATGAATTACTACCGCGACAAGGGCTATGGGATGGGAAGCCGCTCGGGCTACATCCCCGGTCTCATGGCCGGCCGCGAGGTCAAGCCGGTCGAGCCGGTGGGGACGACGTTCCCCGACACGCCTGAGAACGCGGCGATGTGGCAGCGCTGGTGGCGGTTCCTCAAGCTCGAGATGTGGGCCGTGTTCGTTCCCGGCGCACTGCTCGGCATGCTCCTGCCGGGGATCCTCGTCAGCCATCTCGCCGACGAGTCCGGCATCGAGCCGAGCAAGGAGACGATGCCGACGTATGTGGCGAGTGCGCTGCGCGAGGTCGGCTACAACGACTTCGCGTTCTACGTCGCGCTCCTCGTCGGCTTCGTCGTCCTCCTCTCGACCCAGATCGTCGTCTTCGAGATGCTCGTGCGCAACTTCGTCGACGCCTCCTACGGGTCGAGCTCGCGCTTCCGCCGGATGGTCGCCGGCGATCCGCGGCGCGTCTACTACCCGTTCATGATCCTGCTCTTGATCGTGATCTCGATCATCATCTTCCAGGCGCTCCCGGTCGGCCTCGTGAACTGGGCGGCGAACATGTCGAACCTGGCGGCGATCGTCATTCCGATCCCGCTCCTCTATCTGATCACGAAGCTGCCGCGGCCGGCGCGGGCACGATGGTGGTCGTACCTCGTCCTGGCAGGGATGATGATCTACTTCGGCTTCTTCTTCCTCAACTTCCTCGTCGGCGAGATCAGCGGCGGGGACACTGACCTGTCGTTCTGGTAAGCCGTTCGAGCGTCACGACCATCGAGGGAGTCGAAATCCGCGGGCCCGTCGAGGGACGGGCCTGGATGGTCCCGTAACATTCACCGGAACTTGGACGCCGACGGGCTGATCGGGAGGCTCGCAGAGATCTGCGGGCCGGAGGGGACGGTCACGCATCCGCACCAGCTGCGGACGTACGAGTCGGACGGGCTGCTTCAGTACAAGTCGGTGCCGCGCGCCGCCGCACTGCCCGGGTCGGCGGAGGAGGTGCGGGACGTCGTCCGCGCCTGCCACGAGGCGGGCGTCCCGTGGGTCGCGCGCGGCGCCGGGACGGGCCTCTCGGGAGGAGCGCTCCCCCGCGAGGAGGGCATCCTGATCGTCCTCTCGCGGCTGACCCGCATCCTCGAGGTCGATCTCGAGAACCAGCGGGTCGTCGCGGAGCCCGGGGTGACGAACCTCGAGATCTCGAAAGCGGTCGGGCCGACGCACTTCTACCCGCCCGATCCCTCGAGCCAGGTGGTCTGCTCGATCGGTGGCAACGTGGCCGAGAACTCCGGCGGAGCGCACTGCTTCAAGTACGGGTTCACAACGAACTACGTCACCGGGCTCGAAGTCGTCCTCCCGGACGGTGAGGTCGTCATGCTCGGAGGGAAGGAGCTCGACGCCCCCGGCTACGACCTGCTCGGGGCATTCGTCGGCTCCGAGGGGACGCTCGGGGTGGTCACGAAGATCGTGCTGCGCGTCGTGCCCACGCCCGAGTCGGTGCGGACGCTTGTCGGCTTCTTCCGCGAGACCGACGACGCGGGCGACGCCGTCACCGCGATCGTCGCCGCTGGAATCGTCCCCGGAGCGATCGAGATGATGGACCGGGTCGCGATCCAGGCGACCGAGGCAGCCACCCACGCGGGCTACCGGCTCGATGCGGGCGCGGCCCTGCTCGTCGAGCTCGACGGGCCCGAGGTCGAGTGCGACGCTGTGTTCGACGATGTCGTCCGGCTCTGCCGCGAGGCTGGCGCGATCGAGGTGCGGATCGCGGGCGACGAGGCGGAGAGGGAGCTCTTCTGGAAGGCGCGACGGGCGGCGTTCGGCGCGATGGGGCGGATCTCGACGACGTACTACGTGCAGGACAGCGTGATTCCGCGGACGCGGCTCGGCGAGGTGCTTCGGCTCATCGACGAGCTTTCGGCCGAGTACGGGATGACCGTGGCGAACGTCTTCCACGCGGGCGACGGAAACCTTCATCCGCTCGTTTGCTACGACGGGCGCCAGGAGGGCGAGGCGGAACGCGCGGAGGAGCTCGCCGGGCGGATCGTCAAGGCGTGCGTCGACGCGGGCGGCTCGATCACGGGCGAGCACGGTGTCGGCGTGGACAAGAAGCGCTACATGCCTTCCATGTTCTCCGAGCCCGACCTGGACGCCTTCCAGCGCCTGCGCTGCTCCTTCGACCCGGGCGGGCTCGCGAACCCCGGGAAGGTGATGCCCACGCCCCGTCTTTGCGGCGAGGTGCCGGGCCCGTACCGGCAGCATCCGCTCGAGCGGGCCGGCGTCGCGGAGCGGATGTGACGCCGGAAAGCTACGAGGAGGTTGCCGAGCTCCTGCGAGAGAGCGGGGAGGCCGGACGCGCGGTGCGGCCGGTCGGCGCGGGCACGAAGCTTGGCTGGGCCGGCGGGGGCGGCGGTGACGAGCTCTCGACGGCGCGGCTCGACCGGATCCTCGAGCACAACGTCGGCGACCTGACGGCGGTGCTCCAGGCCGGCGTGCCGCTCGCCCGGGCGCAGGAGGCCTTCGCCGCGGCGTGGCAGATGCTCGCCCTCGACCCTCCCGGCGAGGCGGCCACGATCGGCGGGATCGTGGCGAGCGGGGACTCCGGGCCGCTGCGGCACCGCTACGGCGGGCCGCGCGACCTGGTGATCGGGATCGCGGTCGCACTCTCGGACGGGACGATCGCGCGCGCCGGGGGCAAGGTGATCAAGAACGTCGCCGGCTACGACCTGGCGAAGCTCTTCACCGGCTCGTTCGGGACGCTCGGAGTGATCCTCGAGGTGGCCGTGCGGCTCCATCCGCTCCCGCGGGCCCGGGCGACCGCGGTGGGGCACGGAGACGACCCCGACGCGCTCGCGCAGGCCGCCTCCGCGCTCGCGCAAGCGCCGCTCGAGCTCGAGTCGCTGGACATCCGGTGGAAGGACGGGAAGGGCGCCGTGCTGGCGCGCGCGGCCGGAGCGGCGGCGCAAGAGCGGGCGGGTGCGATCGCGATGCCCGGGCTCGAGCTCGAGGTCATGGAGGACGACGACGCGCTCTGGGCCCGGCAGCGGGCGGGCCAGCGCTCCACCGAGGGTGCCGTGGTGAAGGTGTCCGGGCTCCAGTCGGGGCTCGCCTCCGTGCTCCGGGACGCTGACCGGGTCGGAGGCGCGGTCGTCGGGCGCGCCGCGCTCGGGCTGAGCTGGATCGCGGTCCCCGACCAGGACGCCGCCCAGGAGCTCCGCCGCGCACTCGCGCCGGCGCCGTCCGTCGTTCTGGACGGCGGCGGCGTCACGGTGGACGAGGGCCCGGCGCTCGAGCTCATGCGGCGCGTCAAGGCACGCTTCGACGTCTACGGCGTCATGAATCCGGGAGTCCTCTGATGCCGGCATTCGACACGCACCGCCCTCCCGAGATCGACCTGATCGACACCTGCGTCCATTGCGGGTTCTGCCTGCCGACGTGCCCGACCTACGGGCCGCTCTGGAACGAGGAGATGGACTCGCCGCGTGGTCGCATCGTGCTCATGAAGACGGGGCTCGAGGAGGGGAACGTCCTCTCGGACGAGATGGTGGAGCACTTCGACCGCTGCCTCGGCTGCATGGCGTGCGTGACGTCCTGCCCCTCCGGCGTCCGCTACGACCGCCTGATCGAGGAGACGCGCCCACAGGTGGAGCGGCATCACCGCCGCTCGGCCGCCGACCGGCTCTTCCGGCGGCTGCTCTTCGCGACCTTCACGCATCCGGGTCGCCTCCGCGCGGTGGCACCGTTCGCGGGATTGGGTCGCGCGGCGGCCCGAACGGGACTGCTCCGCTCGGCGCCCCGGCTCCGGGCGCTCGTGGAGATGAGCCGTGGGCTGCCGCGCCCGTCGCATGAGCGGCTTCCGGAGGTCACGCGTGCGAGCGGCGAGTCACGGGGGCGGGTCGGTCTTCTGCAGGGCTGCGTGCAGCGCGTCTTCTTCCACGGCGTCAACGAGGCGACCGCCCGGGTGCTGGCGGCCGAGGGCTTCGAGGTGGTCGCGCCGGAGCGTCCGCGCTGCTGCGGCGCGCTCCAGTTCCACACGGGGTACGAGGAGGAGGCGAAGCGGCTCGCGAAGGAGACGATCGAGGCGTTCGAGGGCTGCGAGCTCGTCGTCGTGAACGCGGCCGGGTGCGGGTCGTCGATGAAGGAGTACGGGCACCTCCTCTCGGACGAGGCGGGCTGGGCCGACCGCGCTGCGGCCTTCTCGGCGAAGGTGCGGGACGTGACCGAGCTCCTCGGCGCCTCCGAGCCACGCGCTGCGCGCCACCCCGTAGCGATGCGGGTCGCCTACCACGACGCGTGCCATCTAGCGCACGCGCAGGGCGTCCGCGAGGAGCCGCGGGCGCTGCTCCGTGCGATCCCGGGGCTCGAGCTCGTCGAGCCACCCGAGTGGGAGATCTGCTGTGGCTCGGCTGGCGTCTACAACCTGCTTCAGCCGGAGCCCGCGGCCGAGCTCGGGCGGCGGAAAGCGGCGAACCTGCTCACGACGGGTGCTGAGGCGATCGCCGCGGGGAACCCTGGCTGCACGGTGCAGATCGCGACCTATCTCGAGCAAGCCGGGAGCCCGCTTCCGGTTTTCCATCCTGTGGAGCTCGTCCGCATGTCGATCGAGGGAGGCAACGGTGCCGGAGGTTCCTGATGGAGTCGAGATCCTGGCGCCCGTCCAGGGTCGCTTCGTGGAGATCCTGAGCCGCGACGCGCTCTCGTTCGTCCGGCACCTGCAGCGGCAGTTCGGCCGGCGTCGTCTCGAGCTTCTCGACCGCCGGGTTGCCCGTCAGGCTGAGCTCGACCGGGGCGGGACGCTCGATTTCCTGCCGGAGACGCGCGAGGTGCGCGAGCGTGAGTGGCAGGTCGAGCCCCCGCCGCACGACCTTTGCGACAGGCGCGTCGAGATCACGGGTCCAGTCGACCGGAAGATGGTCATCAACGCGCTGAACTCGGGTGCCCGCGGGTTCATGGCTGACTTCGAGGACGCGAACTCGCCCACCTGGCTGAACGTCGTCGGCGGCCACGCGAACCTGATCGACGCGATCGAGCGGACGATCGAGTTCACGGCCCCGGACGGGCGCGAGTACCGGCTGAACGACGACGTGGCGACCTTGCTCGTGCGCCCGCGCGGGTGGCATCTACCGGACAAGCACGTCCTTGTAGACGGCGCTCCTGTGTCGGGAAGCCTGCTCGATTTCGGCCTCTACTTCTTCCACAACGCCCACCGACTCCTCGAGCGCGGGTCCGGCCCGTACTTCTATCTACCCAAGCTCCAGAGCCATCTGGAAGCCCGGCTCTGGAACGACGTCTTCCTCGAGGCCCAGCAGCGGCTCGAGGTCCCGCGCGGAACGATTAAGGCGACCGTCCTGATCGAGACGCTTCCGGCCGCCTTCGAGATGAACGAGATCCTCTGGGAGCTGCGCGAGCACTCGGCGGGCCTGAACGCTGGCCGCTGGGACTACATGTTCAGCATCATCAAGACCTTCCGTGGCCGGCCCGACTTCCTGCTCCCCGATCGGAACTCCGTCACGATGACGGTGCCCTTCATGCGCGCGTACACGGAGCTCCTCGTCCAGACGTGTCATCGCCGGGGAGCCCATGCGATGGGCGGGATGGCGGCGTTCATCCCGAGCCGGCGCGACGCCGAGGCGAACGCGCAGGCTCAGGCGAAACTGAAGGCGGACAAGGAGCGGGAGGCAGCCGACGGCTTCGACGGCACCTGGGTCGCGCACCCCGACTCCGTGCCGAGGGCGACGGCCGAGTTCGACGCCGTCCTCGGCGAGCGGGCGAACCAGGTCGACCGGATGCGGGACGAGGTTTCGGTCGGTGCGGCCGAGCTCCTCGACGTCCGCTCGACCCCGGGCTCCGTGACGGAAGAGGGGCTCCGAAGCGACGTCAACGTGGGCATCCAGTACCTCTCCTCGTGGCTCCGCGGAAACGGGGCTGCCGGCATCCACGGGCTCATGGAGGACGCGGCGACCGCCGAGATCGCGCGTTCGCAGGTGTGGCAGTGGGTGCACCACGGCGCGAAGCTCGAGGATGGCCGCGCGGTGACGCCTGAGCTCGTCCGGCAGATCGAGGAGGAGGAGCTGGAGACGATCCGGGCCGAAGTCGGGAACGACGAGTGGTTCTACTCGCTGGGCCGGCCCGACGACTCGCGCGCGCTCTTCGAGGACGTGGCGCTCGCCGACCGTTTCGTCGAGTTCCTCACACTTCCCGCATACGAGAAGCTGCTCGAGCTCGAGCGCGACGGCTGAGCTTCCGGCGCCTGCCGCGTGAACAGCCGCACGAGTCGGAGGGCTCCATAGCAGCAGAGCCCGACGAGCCCCACACCCAGGGCCACGACGACGATGAGCGACGAGTGGGGCGCGTCGAGCAGCTTCAGGCCGCTGAGCCCGAGCGCGCCCGCAAGCGCGAGGCGCAGCGCCTTCTCAGGCAAGCCGACGCTGACCTGGCTGCCGATCAGCACGCCGGGAACTGACCCCAGTAGCAACCACCCCATGGCGCCCAGGTCGACGTTTCCCGCCACGAGATGGCCGAAACCGGCAACCCAGAGGAGCGCTGCCGCATGGAAGATGTCCGTGCCAACGATGTTTCTCGCAGCGAGGGGAAACGCGAGGAGCATCGCGAGCGCGAAGAGCGTGCCGCTTCCGACCGAAGTCAAGCCAACGACGAAGCCGCCGACGGCTCCGATTGCGATGGCGATGGTTCGATCGCGCCTCGTGAGTGCACCGAGCCCCGTGCCACCCGGACCCGAGCGGGCGAATGCCTTCAGCAGGAAGCCGACCGCTCCGACGATCAGCATGGTTCCGAGCACTTTGCCCTGGACCGAGTCGACGCTGTCGCCATAGCGGTCGGTCAGGAAAGTGGCCGCCCAGACGCCGAGCAGGGACATCGGTGCGCTCCCGACCAGCATCCAGGATCCGAGCCGGGCTTTCACCGTTCCGAGTCTCCGGTGGCGAACCGCGCCGAACGACTTGAAGACGGCACCGTGCAGGATGTCCGTTCCGATCGCGAGGGCCGGATTGAAGTTGAAGAGAAAGATGAGGATGGGTGTCATGAGCGAGCCCCCACCCATTCCCGTCATTCCGACGAGAACCCCGATGAGAAGACCTGCGATTGCGAGTCGTGGATCGTTCATCTGAGAGTCAGCCGGTCCCGAGGCTGCTTCGGTCGTATAGGAGGTGAGTCTGCGGAATTGGGCAGTGGCGGGTCTAGTGGACGACGAGGACGTCACAGGGCGCCCGACGGAGCACGTCCTGGTTGACGCTCCCCTCGACGAGGCGCTCGAAGAATCCCTTCCGGCGTGTTCCGACGACGATCAGGTCGACGTCCCGCTCCTCCGCCAGGCGCACGATGGCATCCGCGGGGGGACCGACGGACGAGACGAATTCAGCATCGAGGGTGCGTGGGGCGATGAAGGTGCGAGCCTGCTCGAGGCGCTCGCTCGCGTAACCTTTGGCGTTCTCGGCTTCCGCGGAGTCGACAGGCGCGGCAACGTTCGTGACGATGAGCCGGGCCCCGAGCGCAGCTGCGAGGTCGGCGGCGCGCCCGAGCGTCTCCGAGGTCGGGTCGTCATACGCAACGAGGATGGTCTGCAGCAACGGGGTCCTCAACGAGTGTGGTTGCGAGCCTCGTCGAGCGCAAGTGCCGCCGCCGAGACGGCAATCGCTTTCCCGGCTTGTTCGAGGTCGTCCAGCGTCACTGCTTCGATCACCTGTGCCAGGCCGAGCGCGCCGGCTCCGAGCCGGTTCTGGCCAACGACCGCGTGACACGGGATTCCGGCCGCGAGGCAGCGTGCGGTGATCTCCGCCACCACCTTTCCAGCGGCGGTCTGGTCGTCGAGTGAACCCTCGCCGGTGATGCACAGGGTCGCTCTGCTCAGCTTCTCGTCGAAGCCGACGGCGTCGAGGACGAAGGGCGCTCCCGGCACGAGCTCCGCCCCACAGCAGGCCCAGAGACCGCCAGCCAACCCACCGCCCGCTCCGGTCATGGGAATGCCGCTGGGATTGCGAGGCGCGCGGCGAGCGAGCTCCGCCAGGCGGCGTTCGAGACGTGTCACGGTCATCGGATCGGCCCCCTTCTGCGGGGCGAAGACCCGCGGTGCGTCCTCCCAGGGCGTTCGGACATCGCAGAGAGCGACGAGCTCTGACTCGACCGCCGCTTCCCGGAGGACCGCGACCGCCCCTTCGCCTCCGTCCGTTGTCGCCGTGCCGCCGACGGCGACGAAGACCGGCGAGGCGCCGTCCCGGACGGCTGCGGCGATGAGCTCGCCGGTGCCGAACGTCGAGGCGGCCCAGGCGTCGCGCTCCGCTTCCGGGACCCGCCCGAGGCCGCTGGCCTGCGCGCTTTCGACAATCGCGGAGCCATCGGGGAGAAACCCGTAGGCAGCCTCGACCGGACGTCCGAGCGGGTCGGCGACCATCACGGCTCGCCGTTCGCCCCCGAGCGCCGTCAGGAGCGCGTCCATCGTCCCCTCGCCGCCGTCGGCCACGGGGAGCTCGACGACCTCCTGCCCGCCGGCGCGGAGCCCGCGCGCCAGGGCGGCGGCGACCTGCGTGGCCGAGAACGTCCCCTTGAAACTGTCAGGAGCGACGAGGGCAGTCCGACGGGCCATCGTGGCAGGGTAGATCGCGGGCGAGGCAAGCCTCGCTCCTACACATCCCTGTAGGGACGGGACTTGTCCCGCCCGATCGGGTTGGGGGCGGGTCGAGCCCGCCCCCAACCGGGTGGTTGGATCCGCTAGCGCTAGCGCGCCTGGGTGGCGGGCGGGCGGTGCCGGCGCAGGAAGACCGTGAGGCCGGCGGCGACGAGGGCGAGCCCGAAGCTGCCGACGAGCACCGGCCAGAGTGGGAAGCCGTCGTCCGAGACTGCCGCCGAGACCGGCTGCGAGTCGCCCGCGCCTCCGGCGGTCGGGGCGACGGCCGGCGCCTGGATCACGACCGGGTCGTACTCGTAGGTTCGCCCGGTGGCGGAGTCGTACACCTCGTACGACCAGGTGCCTTCCTCGGGGAAGACGACGGTGGCCTTGTACGTCGCGGGGTTCTTGTCGAAGGGCTCCGCGGGAAATCGCGTCTCCTCGCCGGCGCTGTTTCGGATCGTGACCACCGGAGGATCGGCTTTCGCCAAGACACCGGGATCCGCGAAGACCAGGATGTCGAGATTCCAGGGGTCGCCAGGGCCAAGGCCGGCAGGGGTCGAGCCGAGCTCGACGTTCGCCTCTTTCGCCGCTGCCGGGCTGGCCAGGGCAGCAGCCATGAGCATCAGGAGCAGTCCGGTCATCACGCGTCGCACGTCGGCCTCCTTCTCGCTGTTTCCCCTTCTACACCGACGCGGCGTCTTCGGTTCCCTCCTACCCACAGCCAGCGGAGTTTGGGCAACGGGCGAGGACCCGCACGGTGCGGCCCCGGAGCTCGAGCAACACCGAGGCGGCGTTGTTCCGGTAGCTCGACTCCCGAATGGACCGGTCGGCGTTGACGCGAT
>DASQGA010000306.1:0-6887 GCA_035632855.1 Gaiellaceae bacterium
CCGCGTCCACTTCCAGGTGATCGAGGGCCAGCGGCGGCGCGTCCAGGTTTTCGAGGGGGTCGTGATCAAGCGCCAGGGCGCGGGTGTTCGCGAGAGCTTCACCGTCAGGAAGAACTCCTTCGGCGTCGGCGTCGAGCGGACATTCCCCGTCCACTCGCCGAAGATCGAGCAGATCGAGGTCGGAGCCATCGGCGACGTGAGTCGCGCCAAGCTCTACTACCTGCGCGGCAAGGTCGGCAAGAAGGCTCGCGTCCGCGAGAAACAACGCACCTAAACCGATGCAAGTCCGGCTCGCGCGAATGCGCGAGCCATGACGACTTGCATCGGGGTTTTCCGACTGGCCGGTAATCAACGAGCTGCGCCGGGCGGAGCCCGCCGCAGCCCGGTCGTCACGGATGTGAACTGGCATCGTGCCCAGAGTGTCACCTGCGCGGATCGTCCGACGCCTGCCTCTATCCTCAGCACGTGCGCAGGACCGGGCGGAGACTTCTTGCTTTCGACCGACGCCTCGGGGCTCGGTTCGTCGCCGGCGCTGACGAGGCCGGGCGCGGGAGTCTCGCCGGACCGCTGGTCGTCGCTGGGGTTCTCTTCGACTACGAGCGCTTGCGTGACCACCGCGTCCGTCCACTTGCCCTGTTGAACGACTCGAAGCAAGTGCCCGAGGAGGGGCGGGAGGCGCTCTTCCTCGCGATCGCGGGCTGCGCGACCCGCATTGCGGTGCGCGTTATCCCCTCACAGGCAATCGACCGCGACGGACTGCACAAGTCGAACCTCCGCGGTCTCCGGGAGGCCCTCGCCGCGCTTTGCCCTCCCGCCGAGGCCTGCCTCGTGGACGGCTTTCGGCTCGGCCCGTTGGCGCCCGAGCACGAGGCGGTCGTGGACGGTGACGAGCGGAGCGCTGCGATCGCAGCGGCGTCCATCGTCGCGAAGGTCGTGCGCGATCGGGCGATGCGCCGTCTGGACGCCCTCTATCCGCAGTACGGGTTCGCGTCGCATGTCGGGTACATCACGCCTGGCCATTCGGCGATCGTCAGGAAGAGAGGCCCGTGCGACCTCCACCGCCGCTCGTTCCAGGCCCTCTGCTACTCGGAGCTCGAGAGCCGTGAGCCGCTCGTGGCCGCCCAGTCGGCTCGGGCGTGACGCCGAGCGGCGCGTCCGCCGCCACTATCGTCTTCGCGGCTACCGGATCCTCGCGACGAACGCGCGTGCGGGCGGGAACGAGCTGGACCTCATCGCCCGGCGCGGAGGCCGGCTGGTCTTCTGCGAGGTGAAGGCTCGTTCGGGACCGGGCTACGGGCATCCCTTCGAGGCGGTGGGGCCCGAGAAGGCCCGGCGCCTGCGCCGTGCGGCCGAGGCGTGGCTTGCAACACGACCCGAGCTTGGCCAGCTCGAGATGGTCTTCGAGGTGGCTGCGGTACGCGACCGCGCGGTCGATCGGGCCCAGCTCGGCTAGGAGCTTTTGCCAGGATCGCGGAAGCCGCCGAAAACAAGAGTCAGGCTTGGAGCAGAGTCGGAACGAAACGCGCAGATCGTGAGCGCCGTAGCGGCCTACGGTGGACAGATTGCTGGCGCGTGTCGTCACCCATGCCCTCGTGGGGCTCGAGGCCCGCCCCGTCGAGGTGGAGGCCCACCTGCAGCGGGGCGTGCCCGCGTTCGTAATCGTCGGGCTGCCGGACAAGGCCTGCCAGGAAGCGAAGGAGCGCGTCAGGAGCGGGATCGGAAGCGCGGAGCTCGAGTGGCCGCTGCGGCGGATCACGGTCAACCTCGCTCCCGCCGGCCTCCGCAAGGAGGGCTCCGGCTTCGACCTGCCGATCGCGCTCGCCGTACTCGCCGCGTCGCGCCAGGTCCCGCCCGAGCGCCTCGCCGAGCACGCGGCGGTGGGCGAGCTCGCGCTTGACGGGAGACTCCGTCCCGTTCCCGGTGTGCTCGCCGCCGCGGAGGCTGCCCGCCGGGCCGGGCTGGATCGGCTCATCTGCCCCGTGGAGTCCGCGGCCGAGGCCACTCTTGCGGGCGTCGTGGCGGTGCCCGTCCGCCACCTTGTCGAGGCGGGAGAATATCTGCGGGGTCGTTTTACGCCAGAACCGGTCCTCGAGCGTCCACCTCTCCTCGTACGGACGCATCCGGATCTTCGCGACGTGCGCGGTCAAGAGCGCGCGCGGCGTGCGCTCGAGGTCGCGGCAGCGGGTCGTCACAACCTCCTCCTCGCGGGCCCTCCCGGAACGGGCAAGACGATGCTCGCGCGGCGCCTGCCCGGGATCCTCCCGCCACTGACCAGGGAGGAGGCGCTCGAAGTGACGCGGATCCACTCGGTGGCCGGGCTCCTGGCCCCGGGGAGCGGCATCGTGGACGAGCCGCCGTTTCGAGCGCCACACCACACTGCCTCCGCGCCCGCGATCGTCGGAGGCGGAGTCGGGCCTCGGCCCGGAGAGGTGAGCCTGGCGCATCACGGCGTGCTCCTGCTCGACGAGCTGGGGGAGTTCATTCGCCCTGCGATCGAATCCCTGCGCCAGCCGCTCGAAGACGGCATGGTCGCCGTGGCCCGCATCACTGGTCGGATCGTTTTTCCTGCCCGCTTCGTGCTCGTGGGGACGATGAACCTGTGCCCTTGTGGCGCACGCGGAGACCCCGGTGTCGAGTGCGGCTGCTCGCCGCAGCGGCTCTCCGCCTACCGGGAGAAGGTGTCACGGGCGCTTCTCGACCGCTTCGATCTCGTCGTGCATCTCCCACGCGCGCCGGCGCGGGAGTTCGAGCACGGGCGCGGCGAGTCGTCGGCGGACGTCCGGGCGCGGGTCGAGGCGGCGGCCGCCCGCCTGGCGGAGAGACGGCCACGGTTCCAGCCTGCCTCCGAAGAACTCCTCGCACGCGCGGTCGACTCGCTTCCTCTTTCAGCGCGCGGACGGTCTCGAGTCCGGCGCGTAGCCCGGACCCTCGCCGCGCTGGCCGGCGAGGAGGAGGTGGTCCCGGCGCATCTCGCAGAAGCCCTGTCCTACCGCACACCCACGGAGCTAGCGGTCCCCCTGTGAGTGCCCTCACGATCAACCGGCGGAGCTCCGTCTACCCGGCGCTCCTCCGCGAGCTCACGGATGCGCCCTCGGATCTCTACCTGCGAAAGGGTGCGGCCGAGCTGCTCTCCCGCCCGTCGGTCGCAATCGTCGGCGCCCGAAGCTGCTCCGCGTACGGCGCTCAGGTCGCCCGGATGCTGGGTCGCGAGCTTGCTGCAGCGGGTCTCGTGGTCGTCAGCGGGCTCGCCCGTGGCATCGACGGAGAAGCGCACCGGGGCGCCCTCGCCGCCGGAGGGGTCACGGTCGCGGTTCTCGGGTGCGGCATCGACCGCAACTATCCCGCCCGGCACGCGGAGCTGGCCGCCCGCATCGTCGACGTCGGCGAGATCGTCTCGGAGTACGAACCGGGGGTCGAGCCCGCCCCGTGGCGCTTTCCGGCCCGGAACAGAATCGTCGCAGGGTTGACGCTTGCGACCGTGATCGTCGAGGCGCGCACGAGGTCGGGTGCCCTGATCACCGCCGACTTCGCACTGGAGCTCCATCGCGAGGTCTTCGCCGTTCCCGGAGAGATCACCTCCGCTCTCTCGGCCGGCACCAACGACCTCCTGAGGCAGGGCGCGGCCCCGCTTCTTTCAGCCCGGGACGTGCTCGACGTGCTGGGCCTCGAGCTGGCATCGCGGCCACGTCCCGGCACGGCCGTCTCCGCGGCTGCCTCGGCGGTGCTCCGGCTCCTCGCAGACGGCGCACGTGGCACGGACGAGCTGACGAGGAAGTCGGGGCGCGAGAGTGGGGAGGTTGCTGCAGCGCTGGTGGAGCTCGAGCTCGCAGGATTGGCGGCCGGGGCTGACGGCGTCTATCGGGTGGTGGGGACGGTGTAGCGGCCACCAACCTAGATGGTTGATCGACAATTACCGCACCCACGGATGGCGGCCCAAACGCGGCGCCAGGCCGCACCCTCACCCTTGTCAAGGCTTCTAGCCTTGCCTGCGGGCGATGGCGCACCCTGGCTTGGTCTGGTCCGTCCCCGCGGGCCCGCCAATTACCGACCAACCATCTGGCAGGAGGTATCAGTCCGGAAAGCTGTCGGGATCCTCGACTGCACGCCGGTGGAGCTCTTCGTCGATGTTCCGCCCCGTCACGACGATGACCATCGGTCCGTCCAGATCCTCGATCTGATCGAGAGAGGCTAGCGCTGCGGCCGGGGATCCTTCGACGCGCATTCCGGCCCGGTCGAAGGCCCCGATGGCTCTCGCGATCGCTCGCTCCGAGACGAGAAGCATGCGGCTTGCGACCTCCCCGAGGACCGAGACGGCGAACGGAATCGCAACGCGCACCGCCATCCCGTCGGCAAACGTGGCGGAGCGGTCGGACTCGACCGGGCCGCCGGCCTCCCAGCTCTCGGCCATCACCGGCGCCTCCTTCGCGGCCACTCCGATCCTGAGCGCCTGCGGGCACCTCCGGCAGAGCTCGATGCCGATCCCGCCCAGGAGGGCGCCGTTCCCCACCGGCACGACAACGGCGGCCGGAGGCGCTTCGAGCTGGTCCAGGATCTCGGCCGCGATCGCACCGTAGCCCTCGTACTGGGGCTGCTCGGCCCCGTCCTGGAAGAAGGGGAGGTCGTTCGCGGCCGCGTACTCCGTGCCGGAAAGCTTCGCCTGGTCGAGATCACTCCCCGTGGCGCGGACCTCGGCGCCGATGCGCTCGATGATCGCGAGCTTCTCGCGGCTCGCCGGCTCGGGGACGTAGACGATGGCGTGCAGCCCGAGCCGGTCCGCCGCCCACGCCGTCGCCGCCCCATGGTTTCCGGTCGAGGCGGTGACGACCGTCGCAGCCCCGCCGGATTTGTAGGCCTCGAGCGTGGGCAGCGCTCCGCGCCACTTGAACGAGCCGAGCTCGTGGACGTCCTCTCGTTTCAGGAAGAGCTCCCGGCGGGGGGCGAGGCTCTCGGGTGCCCGCTCGAGCGGCGTCGGCGATGTCAACGGATGAACGTGTGCGCCCCGCCGGCCGTCAGGTTCATCCGAAGAGCGCCGTCGGATTCTCGGTCATGACTACGTCCTTCACAGCATCTCCGAATCCCGTGAGCGCTTGCAAGGTCGGCCGTGAGTCCATCACGGGCACATCGCTCCCGTAGAGAAGTGGCCGGACGCCGTACGTCGTGAGGCAGAGCTCGAGCGCGCGGTGGCCGTACGACGCGGTATCCAGGAAGATGTTCGGGTCGAGGAGGCCCTCCGCCTCCGGCCCGCCTCGGCCGCGGAGGCGCTCGAGCTGGAACGGTGCGCCGCCCGCCAGGATCGCGAAGACAACGGGTACTCCCGGTGCCGCTCCCGCCCCCTGCGCGATCCACCACGCGAAGGCGGCCTGCATCTGCGCCGTGTAGTCGACGACGGCCGTCCACCAGGGCGGCGAGCCCACCGGTGCGGGCTCCGGCGGGCCCGGATGGACGAAAAGCGCCTGGCCCGCATCGGCGAGCTCAGACGCCAGTCCGTCCACGCCCGCGATGAGCCGTCGGCCCGAGATGCACGCGCCGGCATACCCCGGGCGGCAGTCGCCACAGGCGAATGCCCGCAGGCGCCCCCGGGACTCGCCGGCGAGGCGTTCGATCCCTTCGTGGAAGGCAACGGCGAGCTCCCGGGCCGACTCCCAGCCCATGGTCGGAGGGAAAGAGATGATCGCAACGTCGACGCCGTCGCGGTCGAGCTGCTCGATTCGGCGGTCGAGCCGGTGCACGTCGAGGTCGACCTCGAAGCGGCCCTCGGCCAGCTCCAGCGTCGAGCCGCGAAGGCGAGGGATCTCGCGGCGGTTCGCGAGCGCGGCCACGAGCTCTTCCGGCCACAGGTGCTGGTGGACGTCGAAGCTAGGCATAGATGGTTGGTCGGTAATTGGCGTGCCCGCGGGGGCAGGTCAGACCAAGCCAGGCTGCGGCATCGTCCGCAGGCAAGGCTAGAAGCCTTGCCTGCAAGGGCGAGGGTGCGGCCTGGCGCCGCGTCGGGGCCGCCATCCGTGGGTGCGGTAATTGTCGATCAACCATCTAGCTCGACTCCGAGACCGGGCGCCGCCGGGACGGCCAGGCAACCATCCGCGTCGGGGACGATCGGCTCGGCCAGCATGAAGTCGCGCCGTTCCGGCGTCCAGCCGGGTGGGTCGTACGGAAACTCGAGATAGGGGCCGCCACCGATCCCGGCGGACAGGTGCAGGTTCGCGAGCAGCCCGATTCCGTTCGTCCAGGTGTGCGGCGTGAACGCCAGCCCGCGCTCGAGCACGCGCCGCCCGAGGTCACGCGCGCGCGTGACGCCGACTGCGAGGACGGCGTCCGGCTGGTAGACGTCAAGCGCGTCCGCTTCGAGATACGCGTCGAGAAGCGCGGGAGTGCGCGCCATCTCGCCGCCCGCGACGGGAACGCCGGACTCGCGGCGCAGCCGCGCCAGGCCGGCCACATCCTCGCCTGCGAGGGGCTCCTCGAGCCAGCGCACACCGTGGGCGTCGAGCTCGTCCGCGAGGCGGCGGACGGTCTCGTACGGGAGCGGATCGCGCACGTCTCCCGGCATGCGCCAGCCCTGGTTCAGGTCGACCATGATCGCCATCGTGTCTCCCACGGCGTGGCGCACCGCCGCCACGGAGGCAACGGCCTCGTCGAGTCCGTCCGGCTCGATCCTAAGCTTGAGCGCGCGAAAGCCTTCCTCCCGGAGGCGCAGCGCGAGCTCGGCGCGCTCCCCCGGCGAGTGGATCGCGCCGGTCGAGGCGTAGAGCGGGAGCCGATCTGCCGCTCCTCCGAGGAGCCTTGCGACGGGCTCGCTCCGCGCCTTGCCGAGCAGATCCCAGAGAGCCGCTTCGAGCGGCCAGTAGCGGCCCGCGTGGAAGGCGATCGTCTCGAGGACTCGAGCGTGG
>DASQGA010000307.1:0-18723 GCA_035632855.1 Gaiellaceae bacterium
TCCTCGGCGATCGTCTCGACGACGAGACCGGCGCCTGTAAGCGCATCCTCGGCCGAGGTCGTGAGCTCGACCGCGTGACCACCGAGTCGCGGCCGGGCAGCCTCGAGGCTAGTGGCCCGCCGAGCGCAGAGCCGCACTGAGCAGCCGGCCTCGGCGAACACATGGGCGATCCCCGCACCCATCGTTCCCGCGCCGACGACAGCGACCTCGCGAGGCAGCTCCACGGAGGCAGGGTAACGCGGCCTCACAGCGGGGACGAGACGCGCACGAGCCTGCGCGGCGATACGTTCATGATTCGGGGTGACCGTCTTCGAGCGTAGCCCCGAGCTCACGCGAATTCTCCGCCCGCCTCGGCTGCGGACCCTGGAGGACGACGAGGTGCGGCATGCGAGCCACCTCGAGCTCTTCTTCGACGTCGTCTTCGTGGTCGCGATCGCCCAGCTCGCTCATGAGCTGGTCGTCGACCACTCGCTCACCGGCTTCGCCAGGTTTGCCGCTCTCTACCTGCCGGTGTTCATCGCCTGGCAGGGCTTCAGCATCTACGCCGATCGATTCGACACAGACGACGTCTTGCTGCGGGTCGTGATGCTGGTCGGAATGCTCGCGATCGCCGCGCTCGCGGTCCAGATCCCGGACGTCACGCACGGGGACGGCACCGGCTTCGCGATCGCCTACGTCTGCCTGCGCTCACTGATGATCGGGCTCTATCTGCGGTCGTACCGCCACGTCCCCGCTGCCCGGCCGCTGATCGTCCGGTATGCAGGCGGCTATTCGCTCGGAGTGGCGCTCTGGCTCGTGTCTCTCGCATTCGGCGCGCCCGAGCGCTACGTGCTTTGGGGTATCGCGCTGGCCTGGGAGTACAGCCTGCCGACGCTCACGCGTCGGTTCCACGAGGCGATTCCCGTCCACCCAAGCCACGTCCCGGAGCGCTTCGCGTTGTTCACGATCATCGTCCTCGGAGAGTCACTTGTCGCGGTTGCTCTCGGGACCGCCGACAGCGAGTGGCACCTCTCTTCGGCCGTGATCGCCGCCCTGGGGTTCTTTGCCGCGGCGGCGATCTGGTGGATCTACTTCGGGTCGGGCAGCGAGCTCGCTCTCGAGCGCTCGGCGACCCCCATCCTTGTTTTCGCACACGCGCACATCCCGCTGCTGGCCGCGTTGACAGCAGTCGCGGCGGGAATGACCCTCGCGATCGAGCAGGGCGCCGCGGATCACCTCGACCGCGGCTCGCGTTCGGCCCTGGCCGGGGGCGCAGCCCTCTACCTCCTCAGTGTCACCGCAGCCCAGCGCGCGACGGTTCTGGGCTTCCCGCCGAGAACGATTCAAGCGCGAGCGGTGGCCGTCATCGTGCTCCTGGCGCTGATCCTCCTCGGCGGAGGCCTGGACCCTCTCGTCTTCACGGCCCTGACGACCGCAGTGCTGGTCGCACTCGTCGTATTCAAGCTCTGGAGCGTCCACCGAGCCGCACCCGCAACCCGTTGATAAGGTCGAAACCAAACGCCGTCTCGCCGAAAACTCTCGACCCCGCTCGCGCCGGAGACCTCTGATGGAAACGAACATTCAGAAGCGCTGGCTAGCGCTCTACATCCTCTGCCTCGGGGACATCATGATCGTCCTCGACTCGACGATCGTAAACGTCGCCCTGCCCTCGATCCGGGCCGATCTCGGGTTCTCGCAAGCCTCCCTCGCCTGGGTCGTGAACGCCTACCTGCTCACCTTCGGTGGCTTTCTGCTGCTCGGAGGCCGACTGGGCGACCTCTTCGGTCTGCGGCGACTGTTCCTGATCGGCCTCGTCCTCTTCACGGCCGCCTCGCTGGCCTGCGGGCTCGCCGGGTCGAAGGAGTTCCTCATCGGAGCGCGGGCCGTACAGGGCCTGGGCGGCGCCATCGTCTCGGTGGTCGTGCTCTCGCTGATCATGATCATGTTCACCGAGCCCGCTGAACGTGCTAAGGCGATGGGCGTCGTCGGCTTCGTTCTTTCCGGCGGCGGCACCGCCGGGGTGCTCCTCGGGGGTGTCCTCACCGACGTGCTGAGCTGGAGCTGGATCTTCCTCGTCAACATCCCGGTCGGGATCGCAGTCTTTGCACTCTCCGTGACCCTTTTGCCGGCCGACGGGAAGCCGGCCGGTAAAGGCCGCCTCGACGTCGCCGGAGCCATCACCGTGACTGCGGCCCTCATGCTCGCCGTCTACGCGATCGTGAACGGGAACGAGACGGGCTGGACGTCCGGCGAGACACTCGGCCTGCTCGCCGGCGCAGCAGTCCTCCTTGCGATCTTCCTCGGCATCGAGTCCCGCGTGAGCTCCCCCCTCATGCCCCTGGGTCTCTTTCGCTTTCGCAACCTCTCGACGGCGAACGCAGTCGGCGTCCTCATGGCGGGCGCCATGTTCGGCTGGTTCTTCTTCTCGGCGCTCTACCTTCAGCAGGTGCTCGGGTACAGCCCGCTCCAGGTCGGCCTGGCCTTCCTACCGTCGACCCTGCTTTGGGGAGCGTCCTCGATCGCTCTCTCCGACAAGCTCGTGGTGCGCTACGGCATCAAGGTTCCCATGATCGGGGGGCTCATGCTCTTCGTCGTCGGCCTCCTCCTCTTCGCGCGCGCGCCCGTGGACGGAAACTTCGCCCTGGATGTCCTCCCCGGCATGTTGTTGCTCGGTGTCGCCGGCGGGATCACCTTCAATCCGATCCTCCTCGCGGCGATGGGCGACGTCGCACCGACCGAGGCAGGGCTCGCCTCGGGGATCGTCAACACGTCGTTCATGATGGGAGGCGCGCTCGGCCTCGCAGTCCTCGCCAGCGTGGCTGCTTCTCGTACAGACGGCGGAACGGCCGCCGGTGACGGTGCCATTGCGGCCCTGAACAGCGGCTACCACGCAGCGTTCCTCGTAGGCGCCCTCTTCGCAGTCGTTGGCGCCGTTCTCGCTGCGCTGCTCCTCCGGGCAACGGCCTCCGCACCGGCCCACGGTGAGGACTTCGCGACCGCCGATCAGCCTGACGGGGAAGAGCTCCGGGAGGGAGCGGCGGCCCGCTAACCGACTGAGCCCTAGCGGTCGGTGACGATCGCCACCTCGCCGTGCTCGTCGATCAGACGCTCCATCGAGCTGTAGGGAATCCACACGAGCGGGTAGTCGCGGCCCCAGCTGTTCTTCAGCTTGACCGCCTGGCGGGCATCGCTCGCACCGTAGATGCAGACGGAGTGACCACCGCGAACTCGGCCGAGATCGCCCTCGCCGATCCAGTGCTCGAACCCGCCGTCGGGTGAGGGCTTCGCCACCGGACGATCGAAGTTCGCGTACCAGTTGACACCGATGGCAACCGGCAGGCCGCTCGCGACGGCGATTCGGATCTCGTCGGTCGACCGCGCCCATCGGTTTCGATGGATGCCCTCGGCTCGCGAGCGGGACCCGGGCCGGTACGGAACCGGCACTCCGTCGGGGCCCATGCGCATCGAGATAACACGAACGAGCCCCTTGTCCCGGCAGACGTCATAGCCTGCGCGGACGCTCGTCCCGTGGTCGTCCCCGGGGTTCGTGTCCGGCCATTCGTCGATCTTCTTCGCTTCGTTCCAGACGTCGAGCGGGTTGTACCGCCGGCCTGCACGGAGGAGCCCGAGCGCCTTCGCCTGGGCGATGTTGGTGATCGCCCGCTCCATCGAGATCCCGTGCCCGACGCAGGAGCCCTCCTTCCCCTGGTCGTGCCCCCAGTGCCACCACGGGAGTCGGAGGACGCGCTCGACGTGCGCCACCGCACGCGGCGCGACGGCGCTGTACGGGTACTTCTCCACGTGCTCGAAGTCGGTCGGCTCGCGTCGCCCAAGCGGGTACTCCCCGCGAGCAGCCGGGTTTCGCCGGAGCCCGAGTGTCAGACTAGGCATCGGCGGGGGGGTTAGCTGCGGCTGTCGTCACGATGACCTCCAGGTCGTGGACCTCGCACCGGCGACCCGCCGCAGTCGTGAGGTCGCCGCCCGATTAGCCTCCCGCCAAACAGGGACGAAGTCAAGGCCGCCGCGAGCACCGATAGCGTGGCCCGAGTGTCCACGCGCCGGCGCCTCCTCCTGGCTCTCACCGCCCTCGCCCTCGGCGTGGGCGGAACCGGCCTCGGCGCTTTCGTGGTCGCGGGCGGCGACGAGGCCGAGCCAGCCGCTTCCGAGAGCGGGACCGTGCGGGTCAACACGCCTGCGCCTCGCCTTGCCGGCACCGACCCGATCACCGGCGCCAGGGTCGCCCTCGCGCGCGTGAAGAAGAAGCCGGTCCTCATCCACGTCTGGGCGTCCTGGTGCCGGGCCTGCGCGAGCGAGGCGCCGGTCGTGCGCCAGTTCGTCGAAGAGCACCGCCGCCGTGTGATCGTCCTCGGACTCGACCTCCAGGACACGCCGCAGGCGGCGAAGGCTTTCTACGCCCGCTACGGGTGGACGCATCGCGTCATCTCGGATCCGGACGGCCGCCAGGCTGCTCGCCTCGGCGTCCAGAACCTCCCGGCAACGATCTTCCTGGACCGCGATCACCTGATGGTCGGCAGGATCGCGGGGCCCGCGACGCTGCCCGAGCTCGAGGAGGGGCTTGCCGCAGCACGGGATCGGGAGTGAGCTGAAAGCGAGTCGGGGTACGGCGCGCGCCGTCCACGCGGACAGGAACACTTAGATGGTTGATCGGCAATTACCACACCCTCGGATGGCGGCCCAGACACGGCGCCAGGCCGCACCCTCGCCCTTGTCAAGGCTTCTAGCCTTGCCTGCGGACGATGGCACACCCTGGCTTGGTCTGGCCCGTCTCCGCGGGCATACCAATTACCGATCAACCATCTAGACGATGCGCGCAGTCACCTTCATCGACAACGAACCGACCTTTCGGCCCTATCCCTTCGCACTCTCGCTGGAGCCACCCGTCGCGCACGCGGTCGCCGATGCGCGGGTGGCGCTCGCGCGCACGCCGGGACGGTTCGACGGGCCCATCGCCTTCTCCCACGGTGTCTCGCCCGAAGGCGCGATCCTCCGGCGCGCCGGGCGCTACGCCGAGGCCCTCGTCGTGTTCGAGGAGCCGACCCTCGCCTATCGCCTCGGGTTCGCTCTCGGCGTTCAGCTCTTCGTCGAGCGCCCCGAGGGCGCAACCCTCTTCCAGCTCCGCGGCCGCTCGATCGGCCGCGATCCGCTCCTCTGGACCGCCTCGGCCTCCGGTGGCCTGGCCCCGGGGGAAGAGCCGCTGCAGGCCGTGCTCGCCGACGCGCGCGAGGAGATCGGACTCGGAGCCCACGACCTGGAGGATCTGCGGCCGGCGGCCATCTGCATGAACGACGACTCCGGGTCGGCCCTCGTCGTTTACCACGCTCGACTCCGGGCGGGAGCAGAGCCCGAGCCCGACGCGGTGAAGGTTGCCGAGCTGCACTGGGCGGCCGGTCCGGCCGACCTCGGCGCCCAGGTTTCGGGCGACACGATCGCCTGCTGGGATGCGATCGAGCGCTGGCGTGCGGAGGAGCTGGAACCGCAGAAAACGCCACGTTAGGGGGATAAGGCCTTGCGGCCTGCAGGCCGATGCTCACATCGGAGCCTCCTGTCGCATGCCCAAAGACGCCAAGCCCGCCGACGACACCGAAAAGGGATTCGGGACCGGACTTCGTGCCCAGCTCCAGCTTCGACGTGACTCGGCGCAGGCAGAGCTGGACGCCTCCGACCAGGCCTTCGAGTCCGCGAAGGCGGTCGCCGCCGCACCGGCGAGCGCGAATGGAAACGGCGACGGGCACGCGGAGCTCGAGGCCCTCAGGGCCGAGCTCGCAGCCTCGCTCGCGCGAGAGCAGGACCTCCGAGCCTTTCTGACCGACCAGGTAGCGACGCGCGAGCGCGAGCTCGAGGTCGAGCACGAGCTGTCCATCCGCTCCGCGGAGGCCGACGCGAAGCTCGGCAGGCTCGAAGCCGCCGAGCTGGATCTCGAGACCCGCGAGCATCGAGCGGCAGAGCAGCTCGAGGCGCTCGAGAAGGAGCGCAAGGACGTCGCCGCTGCCCGCGAGGAGCTCGAGGCGACCCGAGCCCGCGCGGCCGGCAAGGAGTCGCTCACGAGCGACCTCCAGGAAGAGCTCGACCAGAAGCTTCGTAACCTGAAGACCGCCGATCGAGAGCACGAGAAGCTTGCGACGGAGCTCGGCAAGAAGGCCGGAGCGCTCGAGGCCGCCGAGGCGAAGCTCGCCCGCCGCGAGACCGCTCTTGTCTCACGCGAGTCCGAGTTCAAGCAGCGTGCCGAAGCCGAGACCCGGCGCGTCGCAGAGCGCGAGGCGGCGGTCCGCCAGACCGAGAAGGAGCTTCCGGCGCGCGAGCAGCAGCTGGTCATGCGGGAGCGCGAGCTCGGCAAGGAGGCCTCGCGCGTCAATGCGAAGGCCGAGGCCCTGAGTGAACGAGATACCGAGCTCTCGGCGCGGGAGGCACGTCTCAAGGAGGACGCCTTGCGGCTCGAGAACGAACTCACGAACGGCGGCAAGGCAGCACGGGAGGCACTCGACCGTCTCAAGGAACTCGACGAACGCGAGCTCGACCTGGCGGCCCGCGAGGCCGACCTGGGCGCGCGCGAAGCACACGTCGGCCGCATCGAGTCGGAGGAGAGCCACGGCGTCGATCTCGAGGAGTTCGAGAAGCGCCTCAAGGACCGCGAGCACGAGCTCGCCTCCCGCGAAAGCGAGATCGAAACGGAGGAGAAGCTCGCCGCCTCGGTCCGCAAGCAGCTGGACAAGAAGGACAAGCGCCTCACCCAGCTCGAGGAGACGATGAATGATCGGATCCGCGAGCTTGACGAGCGCGAGACGGAGCTCGAGGCACACGAGGCCGGCGCACAGGCCGATTCCGAGCTTCGCGAAGACAAGCTCGAGCGCCGAGAAGACGAGCTCGCGCAACTCGAGGAGCGGCTTCTCCAGAAGGAGAACGAGTTGAAGACCTACGTCGCACAGGTTCAGGGAGCCCTCAAGCGCCGCGAAGACGAATGGGCATTGAAGGTCGATGCCCAGGACGGCGACCACCAGATCTAGGTAGATGGTCGATCGGCAATTACCACACCCACGGATGGCGGCCCACACACGGCGCCAGGCCGCACCCTCGCCCTTGTCAAGGCTTCTAGCCTTGCCTGCGGACGATGGCGCACCCTGGCTTGGCCTGGCCCGCCCCCGCGGGCGCGCCAATTACCGACCAACCATCTAGGCCTTGGCAGTACCTGTTTACAAGGGGTCGTTCGGGCGACGCGAAGCCGAGCGTCTCCTCTGGCGTGCCGGCTTCGGCCCGAAGCGCGGCGAAGCCGAGAAGCTCGCCAAGCTCGGCCTCAGGAAGGCGGTGAACTCACTCGTGTCGCCGCGGCGGGAGCGGCTCACCGGACCCGTCCCCCGCGACGACGATGGCAACGCGCTCGCGCCGCAGGACGCGTGGGGCCACGACCATCTCTGGTGGCTCGACCGCATGGTGCGGACGCGACGCCCTCTCACCGAGCGCATGACGCTCGTCTGGCACGACTGGTTCGCAACCTCGAACGACGGGGTCGGCTCCCAGAGGCTGATGTTGCGGCAGAACGCGCTCTTCCGGCAGCGCGCGCTCGGCTCGTTCTCAGACCTTCTGGTCGACGTGACGCGTGACCCCGCCATGTTGCTCTGGCTGTCCGGGACGGACAACTCCCGCTGGGAGCCGAACGAGAACTATGCACGAGAGCTCATGGAGCTCTTCACGCTCGGCGCGAGCCGCGGGTACACGGAGCGTGACGTCCGCGAGCAGGCGCGCGCACTCACGGGCTTTCGAAACGACTGGAACGACTCAGGTCCGAGGAACTTCCGCTACGACCGTGAGCGGCACGACCCCGGGATGAAGCGGATCTTCGGGAAGCGGGGCAACTTCGACTGGAGGGACTCCTGCCGGCTCTGCATCCATCACCGTCGGCATCCGTCGTTCTTCGTCCCGAAGCTCTGGAGCTACTTCATCCCGAAGCCCCCGAGTACGAAGACGCGGGTCGCCCTCGAGCGCCTCTATGTTCGCAGCAACTACTCCGTGCGGCCGGTCGTGTCCGCGATTCTGAAGCATCCGGACCTCTACAAGGGCCCGCGCATGGTCAAGCCGCCGGTCGTGCTCGTCGCCGGGATGCTGCGAGGGCTCGGCCGCGGTGTCGACACCGACGCCTGGGCCTGGATCGGAGACATGTGCGGCCAGCACCTCTTCTATCCGCCCAACGTCTCCGGCTGGCAGGACGAGCGGTGGCTCGATACGGCGACGTTCCGGGGCCGCTGGTACGCGGTCAACCGTGCACTCACGCCCTTCGCGAAGGACCCTGACGACGAGCGGGGCTCGGAGCCTCTCGACGCCGCGCAGCTCGTCGCTCGTGCGATCGCCTTCTGGGGCTCGCCCACGATCTCGGCTCCCACGCGAGGCGCCCTGGTCGGGTTCGCCCAGCAGGCGATCGCGGACGCGAACGAGGACTGGAAGCAAGAGGTCTATCCGGTGCTGATCCAGAACGCGCTCCGCCAGCTCATCCCTGTCTCGCCCGACTACCAGACCAGTTGAGAGGCTCATGACTCCCTCCCGCTCCTGCCACTGCAACGAATTCTCCCGCTCCCATCTCGTGCGCCGGGCCGTCGCCGAGGCGGGTCGCGGCCTGCCGGCGATCGAGCCCGGCATGCCTCTCCCCGCCGGCACCGGCCTCGACAGGCGAACATTCCTCGCACGTAGCGCCGGACTCGCGCTCGGCGTCTACGGCGCGAGCAAGCTGAGCTTCGACATGCTCGATGAGGGCATCGCGCGGGCTGCCTCGGCCCCGCCCGGCCGGGTTCTCGTCTCCGTCTTCCTCGACGGAGGAGCAGACTCGATGTCCGTCCTCTTCCCGAGCGGCGACCCCCGGTACCGCACGCTCCGGCCTCAACTGGCCCTCCCCGAGTCGGGCGGACAGGCTTTCGCCGAGGACCCGCGCCTGCGCTGGCATCCGGCTGCGGCCCCGCTCGCCGCGCTGCACGCCGAGGGGAAGCTGACGACGATGCCCGCGGTCGGATACAAGGATCCCGACCAGTCCCACTTCACCTCCCGCCACTACTGGGAGGTAGGAGCGACGAGCTCGCAGCTCCGAACGGGCTGGATCGGCCGGTACCTCGATCGCGTCGGTGTTCCTGACAACCCGCTTCAGGGCCTCTCGCTCGACTGGCAGCTCCAGCCGTCGCTTGCCACTAGCCGCGTGCCGGTGGCGACCGTGGACAGCCCTGACGGGTACGACTTCTGGGCCCGCAACGTCTGGGGCGAGGTCGAAGCCCGGATGCTGCCGACGATCGGCCGGCTCGGCGCAGTGCAGCCGCGCGGCGATCGCGGTGTCGCGCAGGCTGCGGATGTGGCGAAGCAGGCAAACCAGCTTCGCGTCCAGCTCTCGGCGTTCGGCGCCTTCACACCGCCGGTCGCCTACCCGGCCGGTGACGACGAGTTTCCGAGACGGCTCTCCGGTCTCGCCGCGATGATCTCGGCGGGCCTCCCACTCCACTGTGTCGCCATGCGCGCACCGGGCGCCTACGACACGCACGACGACCAGGTGACGCAGCTCGAGGAGGGTCTCGATCTGACCGCACGGAGCCTCTTCGCCTTTCAGCGCGACCTCGAGGCGCGAGGCATCGCCGACCGCGTGGTGACGCTCATCTGGTCCGAGTTCGGACGCCGGGCGGAGGAGAACGGTTCCGGGACCGACCACGGCGCCGCCGGACTCGGGCTCGTCATGGGCTCCCAGGTTCGCGGACAGATGATCGGGGAGTTCCCTGGGCTCTCGAGCGGCCTCGACTCCGATGGGAACCTCCGCGCCACCTCGGACTTCCGGGGGCTCTACTGCGCCCTGCTGGAGCAATGGCTCGGAACGGAGGCGAACGGCATCGTCCCGAATGCGGGAGCGTTCGCCCGGCCGGCGGTGATCAGATGAGGCTCATCGCGGCGGCAGGGGCTGCGGCCATGGCTGCGCTCGTCGTCTCGGCCCCAACCGGGGCTGCTCCGGCGTCTCCCGCGCGACTGCAGGTGAGCGCTACCGAGTTCCGCTTCGCACTTTCACGCCTCCAGATCAAGCGTGGCCCCGCCATCATCGAGCTCGTGAACATGGGCGAGGATGACCACGACCTGCGCCTGCGCCGGCTCAGCGGAACGAGGGTCTGGAGGCTCCGCCGCACGCATCCGGGCGACCGCTCCCAGCTCTCGGCGCCGTTCGGCGCCGGGACGTTCCGCCTCTGGTGCTCGCTCGGCCGCCATCGGCAGCTCGGGATGAGAACGACACTGCGCGTCGTCCGGTAGCCGAGCCAGGGTTCTTCCATGTCTCGCAATGGCGAACACGCGGTGGGCTGGCCGGTTGTCGTGCTGCCCTACGACGTGCGCTGGCCCGAGCTCTTCAGGGCCGAACGGGATCGGCTCGCCGGGATCTTCGGCGAGAGGGCGGCCAGAATCGAGCACGTGGGGTCGACCGCAGTCCCCGGCCTCGCCGCGAAGGGCATCGTGGACATCCTCCTCGGGCTGCGCCCGCTCGAGCTCCGTTCGGAGGACCTGGGCGCGATGGCGCGCCTCGGCTACGACTACCACGGGGAGCTCGGGATTCCCGGTCGCTATTTCTTCCAGAAGGGCGCGCCTCCGACCCATCACGTGCATGCGGTCGAGCACGGCTCGGTCGAGTGGCTGAAGCACGTTCACTTCCGGGACCACCTGCGTGCACACCCGGAGGATGCGCAGAGCTACGCGAAACTGAAGCACGACCTCGCAGCCCGCTACCCGGACGACCGGGAGGCCTACACCGAGGGGAAGTCGCCGTTCGTCGCGGCCGTGCTCAGAAGAGCTTCGAGAGGTTCAGGAACGCCGGTCCGAGGATGACCACGAACATCGCCGGGAAGATGAACACCACCGTCGGGAAGAGCATCTTGATCGGTGCCTTCATGGCACGCTCCTCCGCTGCGGCCTGGCGTCGGTTCCTCGTGTCTGCGGCCTGCACCTTGAGGATCCGGCCCAGGGAGATGCCGAGCTGGTCGGCCTGGATGATCGCCCGCGTGAAGGCTGCGATCTCCGGCGTGTCGACCCGCTGAGACATCTTCTTCAGAGCTTCCTGCCGGCTCTCGCCGATCCGCATCTCCCCCAGCGTAAGCGAGAACTCCTGGGCGAGGGGACCGTGCATGTGCTCGGTCAGCTTCGAGATTGCTCCGTCGAAGCTGAGCCCCGCCTCGACGCTGACGGCGAGGAGGTCGAGAGCATCCGGAAGCTCGGCGCGGATGCGCTCCTTGCGCCCGCGCGCCTTCATCGTGATCCACGCATCCGGGATGAAGAACCCGGCGAGGGCGAAGGCGAGGCTGAGCGCGAGGCTGCCGCCGACCCCCTTGCCCGTCGCGGCCGTCATCGCACCGCCCGCGAAGAACCCGCCGGCGCCCAGCAGGCCCTTGGCGGCGAGATAGGTGGTGGGCGAGAGCGTCCGGCCCATCCCGGCGGACAGGAGCTTCAGGTTGATCGAGTCGATCGTCGCCCTCGGATTGACGCGGAGGACGAAGCGCGCTAGCCCGGTTGACATGGGCACGAGCGCCCGATCCCGGAAGTTCTGGGCGTTGGGGCGATCGTTCACCCGGCGGCGGGACTCGCCGTAGCGCGCAGCGCGGCGGACCGAGCCCTCCCGTTGGCGCGAGGGCAACGTGGCCACCTCGCTGACGAGGAAGACTGCGAGGCCGAGCGATGCGATGCCGAGGAAAAGGAAGAGCACGCTACCCCCTGAAGGAGACGATTTTCTTGAGGATGAGAGAGCCGAAGGCCATCATCACGAGCATGATGATCAGCAGCATGTGGCCCGTACTCGAGTGGTAGAGCGGGGCCATGTACTCGGAGTTGACCAGGGTGATCGCACCCAGGACGAAGAACGGTAGACCGACCAGCGTGTAGGCCGACATGCGGCCCATCGCCGTGAGCCCTCTGATCTTCCGCTGGAACTGCTGGCGGTCGCGAACGGTGTCCGCGACCATGTCGAAGATGCCGGCCAGCGAGCCGCCGACCTGGCGCTGGATCGTGACTGCCGTGATCACGAACTCGAAGTCCTTCGACCCCAGGCGCCGGGCCATCTCGCTGAGCGCGGCATCCATAGGACGGCCGAGGCGGGTCTCGGCGAGCACGCGCTTGAACTCCTTCGACGCGGGTTCCTGATCCTCCTCGACGACCGCCTGAAGGCCCTGCCGGAAGCTGTGGCCGGCCTTCAGGGACGCAGCCATCGTGACCAGGAGGTCGGGAAGCTGGTTCTCGAAGGCACGGAGCCTGCGCCTCGCCTTCACGTACACGACGAGGTACGGGATGAACGCGCCTACGGCGAGCACAGCGAGGATGACAAAGCTCGGAAGCCCTGCGACGGCGGCGATGAAGCCGGCAAGGAACGCCGAGCCGCCCATGAGGTACACGAACTCGACCGTGCGGATCGGAAGATCGGCTCGCTCGATCAGGTTGCCCATGCGCTGCCAGCGGCGGAAGTGCCCAAACGTCCTTTCGGTGGCCCGGAAGAGCCCCGACGCGAGCGCGAGCCGCTCGCGGCCGTCCGGCCGCTTGATCTCCGCCTCCGTGGGCCCCACGTGTGGATCGAGCCGGTGCGAGAGCCAGGCGCCCTTCTTCGCAGCAAACGCGAAGAGCCCGGCGAGGAGGACGAGGAGACCGACTGCGCCTCCGAGGACAAGCGCGCCCCAGGCGCTTTGAAGCACGTGCTCGGGTAGCAGCGGGGAGGGCTTCGAGTTGTTCGCCGGCGGTGAGAAGCCCGGGATGTCGAGCGCAGCCTCGACCGGCTTGTCGCCGGGTGTGGAGGCCTCGACGGTCAGATGGTCGCCGGGCCGCGCCGCCGTGACGTAAGTGATCTGCCACGTGCGTTTGAGCTCCTCTGCGATCGATGTGTAGATCTGGGCCAGCGCCTCGCTCGAGGCCGCGCCGTAGTAGGTGCCGCCGGTCTCTGCGGCAAGCTCCTTCAACGGAACCGGGGTGAAGCGAGGACTCTCGATCGCAATCGGGTAGACGGCGACGCCCGCATCCTTCGCGGCGCGGGTCGCATCGGCCAGCGACGCCTCGCTCATGGTCTCGTTGCCGTCCGTCACGAGGATGATCACCCGTGCCGGCAACGGCTCTCCCGCGAGGGAGCGAGCCGAAAGGACGATGGCGTCCCAGAGCGTCGTGCCCTCCACCGGGTCGACGGCGAGAGCCCTGAGCGCCGTGTCGGCGTTGATCGTGGCCGTCGTGAAGCCGGTGAGTGCGACTGCCTGCGTCGCAAACGTCGTGATGGCGATCCTGTCGGCAGAGGGCTTCGCTTCGATGAAGGCGCGGGCCGCGGCGACTGCGTCGGCGAGCGGCTGGCCGCGCATCGAGCGCGAGCGATCGATCGCGAGCACGATGCTCTTCGCCCGCCCCAGGTTCTCGGCCGAGACCCCCGCCGGTGTCTGCCCATCCTCCGTGAGCTTCGGGGGGCGGACGGTCGGAGCATCGGTGACGACGCTGACCCTGACGGTCGGATACGCGCTCGTGTCGACGGCCTTCACCTGCACACCCGCCGAGGCGAGCGCAGGCAGGAGGAGTCCGGCGAGCGCCGCGAGAAGGATCGGTCGCCGCATCAGTGAAACGATCCGAAGCTGGCCGCTGCGAACGCCGGACGGTAGAGATCCGTCTCGTGCTCGAAGAAGTCGGGCGGAAGCGCGACGCCGTTCGCGGCCATCTTCTCCAGGAAGTGTGGCTTCAACCCGCTACAGGCGAGCGGTGCCAGGAGACCCCGCGTTGCGGGAGCCTGGCTCGAGTCCTCATCCGGCGGCTTCGCCACGAAGATGTCCTGCAGCGTGATGATGTCGGACTCCATCCGCAGCACCTCGGTGACATGGGTGATCTTGCGCGAGCCGTCGACGAGGCGTGTGATCTGCACGAGCAGGTCGAACGCACTCGCCGTCTGCTCCCTGATGGCGCGGAGCGGTAGATCGACGCCAGCGGTCAGGACGAGCGTCTCGATACGGGACAGAGCGTCGCGCGGGGAGTTCGCATGGACGGTGGTCAGCGAGCCTTCGTGGCCCGTGTTCATCGCCTGGAGCATGTCCAGCGTCTCCGGGCCTCGGACCTCTCCGACGATGATCCGGTCGGGACGCATTCGAAGGGCGTTCCGCACGAGCTCGCGGATCCGCACTTCGCCTTTGCCCTCGATGTTGGCCGGGCGGGACTCGAGGGTGATCACGTGCTCCTGCTGGAGCTGGAGCTCGGCCGCGTCCTCGATCGTGACGATGCGCTCGTCGTCGGGGACGAAGGCCGAGAGGGCGTTCAGCATCGTTGTCTTACCGGTGCCGGTACCTCCCGAGATCAGCACGTTCAGCTTGCCCTTGACGCAGGCGGAGAGGAAGTGCGCCGCCTTCGGGCTCAGGCTGCCGAAGTTGATCAGGTCGTCCATCGTGTACGGGTCGCGTGCGAACTTCCGGATCGTCAGCGTCGGCCCGCGCAGGGAGAGTGGCGGGATGATCGCGTTGACACGGCTTCCGTCCGGGAGTCGCGCGTCGACCATCGGGGAGGACTCGTCGATGCGGCGCCCGACCTGCGAGACGATCTTGTCAATGATCCGCAGGAGGTGCGCGTTGTCGACGAACGCGGTCCGCGTCTTCTCGATCTTGCCGCCCCGCTCGATGAAGATCCGGTCGTGGGCGTTGACCATGACCTCGGTCACGGAGTCGTCCCGTAGGAACGGCTCGAGCGGCCCGTACCCGAGGATGTCGTCCGCAATCTCGCGGGTGATCTGGCGGCGTTCCTCGCGGGTGAGAGGCGTCCGATCGAGTGCGAGCTGCTCGGTGACCGCACGCATCACCTGGTCGCTGAGGTTCTCGGTCGTCTCGGAGCTGAAGAGCTGCGGCCCGAGCTTCGCGATGCAGGCGTGGTGGACGCGGGTCTTCAGCTCCGCGTACGGGTCGACCGACGTGGGCTCGCTCGATTCCCTCTGGTGCGGGCCGACGACCGAGAGCGACGCATGCTCGGCGGCTGCGCTCCCGTTGCCGATTCCGTTCCCGCTCTTGATGCGATCGTGGAGACCCACCGCTATCTCCCGAACCAGCGGCGCTTGTCCGCCTTCTCGGCCTCGGAAGGAGCGAGCGCCTTCGCCATCGCTCGTACCGCCCGGGCGAAGTCTCCCTTCGCCTCTGCGAGCACGGCGGGGTTCCCGCGGTTCACGGAGAGTGGAACCGCTCGGTCGCTCGGGAGCTCGAAGCGCACCTTCACGTCCAGCGCACCCTCGACCTCGCCGGGCTTCATGCCGACCTTCGAGTTGGCCCGGTTCAGGACGACTCGGATCCGGTCGGGCGGGAACGAGAGGAGCTCGAGCGTCTGTAGCGCCAGCTTCACGTTCTTGAGCGTCGGAACGTCGAGCCCGCAGAGAAGCAGGAGCTCGTCCGTTCGGTCGAGCGTCGCCAGCATCGGCCCGTGGAAGAAGGGCGACGTGTCGACGACGATGACGTCGTAGGACTCGCGGGCAACCTCTAGGAGCTGGGCGAGCTTCGCCTCGGTGACCAGCTCGGCGTCCTCCGGGCGGAGCGGCGCCGGCAGGACGTCGAGACCCGAGTCGTGCCGCGTGACGTAGCCTGCGAGCTTCTCGGTGTCGAGCTCGCCCGGAGCCACGACCAGGTCATAGATCGTCTTCTCCGGCTCGATCCCGAGCATGATCGCCGCATCTCCGAACTGGAGATCCAGGTCGAGCAGGAGCGCTTTCTTGCCCTCGTGCTTGGCGACTGCGGTAGCGGTGTTCGTCGCGATGACCGTCTTTCCGGTCCCACCTTTCGGCGAGAAGACGGTCACGATGCGTCCTCGCCGCCCCGGCCTTCCCTGTGCCTTCCGGCCCGAGTGACTCGCCTTGCGGATCGCGAAGACGATGTTCTCGGTCATCTGCGGGAGCAGCAGGACATCGGCCACGTCGGACTCGAGAGCGTCTTCGAGGAGCGCGGACGACTCTCCTGACGCCAGCAGGATCACCGGCGCCCGGGTGTGCTCGCGGATCTGGGCGAGCTCGGAGACGGGAAGCGCGGAGCTCCGCGTCCCGTGGAGGACGACGCCAAGGTGCCCGCCGGCGAGAACCGAGGCGGCATCCGCGGCGTGCTCGCTCCACGCGACCAGCTCAACCTCGAGGTGGCGCTCGAGCGCGTCCTTCAGCTCAGCCAGGCCCTCGCAGGACCCGGTCATGAGGACCCGGACCTTCTCGCGGACGGCGGCCTGCATTTCGACGCTCATCTGACGCTCCTTCCGAAGACGAGTTGACGAAGCTGCGCCGGGCCGAGACCGTCACCGAGGACGGATCCGACCGTCTCCACGCTCTCCGGACTATCGGAGGCATCCGTGGTCGGGCGGAGCTGGAGCGACCAGTCGGCGTTCTTCATGACGAAGAAGAGCTTCTGGGCCTGGCTGTCCGTGACCGCCAGGATCGTCGACTCCCCACCGTTCGGGTTCGTCAGCTTCTGGTCGCTGGCCACCGCCGCCGGGCCGCGCAGCACGAGGATGTCGCGGAGGACGACGCGGCTGGCGACGAGCTCGTCGCCGTTCGGAGCGTCGGACTGCGTCTGTCCCGAGCGGAAGTTCACGAACTTGTACTTCATGCTCGCGACGATGTCGACGTGATCGCCCTCCTTGAGCACGCCCTTCAGAAGCTGGTTCTCGTCACCGGGAACCTGAAGCGCGCGCATGTTGCCCGACAGCTCCGCGCGAAGGCCGCGCTTCGAGTCGGACTGGAAGCGAAGCGTCGTCACCTGCTCGCCGGCGTAGACGGGCTGGGTCGCGACCGCGTCCTCGATCTGCTTCGGGTCGCTGATCGCGCCGGGGGTGACGTTCTTCCGCTCCACCTCCTGCTTCTCGAGCCAGTTGCTGTCGAGAACCTTCGCACCCAGCGTGCCCTCGGGGATGTTCTGCGAGGCGACGTAGACCGTGACCGGCTCTTCGCCCGCCTGAACGTTGCGCTTGAAATTGGACACATAGAAGGTCACCATCAGCGCCGCTACGAGCGCCAGGGCAACCGCGACTCCGATGTTTCTGACTCGATAACTCATTGCACCACGCTTTCTCGGTTCGGTTTGGCTACTCGACCAGCGTTACTTTGCGAACGCCGAGGTCCGGCGTTTCGTCGACATCCGTGCTTTCGATCCCGTCCCAGATGACTCGCTTGAAATATCCGTCGACCGTGCCGGTATTTCCGTTTGCAGCAAAGGACGTGACCACAAAGCCGACCCAGCCGATGACGTGATACTCGAGATTGGCACCACTCCCGGTGATCAAGTCGTAGATCGGAAAGAGGAGCTCGCTCCCCAGGCGCGCGTTCATCGCACTCTTGACCTGGGAGGAGTTGAACTTGGCGCCCGGGTCCGAGAAGTACCAGTCGAGCGGGAGGTAGCCCTGGTACCCGTTCAGGATCCAGTCGGCGAGGGTGCTCGGCCCGGTTCCGCCCTTCGTGTCGTCGAGGTTCAGGAGGCGGAAGGCGCCGGGCCCGACCTTCTGGAGATCGAGCGTCGTCGCCTCCTCGAAGCAGGGCTGCGGCTTGCACTGGAGAAGCGGGTGTTTGATGTCGACCGCGATCGGCGCGACGTACTTCGCAGAGGAGATCGTCGCCGCACGCGCCTTCGACTTCCCGTGGACATCGACCGAGTTGATCCCGAAGAGCTTCGAGAAGACTCCGGACGCGGAGCGCGTCCCCTGGACGACAATCGTGTCGTTGGGACGGAACTTAGTCTCGAAGGAGATATTGGCTGCGGAGATGCCGCCGCCGTTTTTTGCGGAGTACTCGAGGGCCCTCGACCCGGCGGGCGCGGTGCCCGTGGAAAGCTCCTGCGCGCCGGCGAGCGCCGCCGCGTCGACCGTGGTCTGCAGGGCTCTGTCCGCCCGGAACCATGCGCCTACGTCTAGGACCGCGGCGACCATCCCCATGAGGACCGTGAGAAAGAGCACCGAGAGGACCGTCGCCTGGCCCGAGCTCCTGCGGAGACCGCTCATTCCACACGCTCCGTGGTCGTGCTCGTGAGCGCGCCCGACTTGACGACCATCCCGAGGAGGCTGACCTCGTAGGGATACGTCGCCGTGACTTTCAGGTCGGCGCCCGGGGCCCAGGTCGAGGTCACGGTGATCCCGAGCTTCGACGCATCGAGGTTCGTCGCGGAGCCCTTGACCGCCGTGTTGATCTTGGAGACCCGGCTCGGATCCTGACGGGAGACAGCCCCCACTCGCGCCCCGGCCCGGGTCGCGTCCGTGACGGTGATGTAGTCGTGGAAGACAATTCCCATTTGAATTACGCCAAAGAGGACCAGGCACAAAATCGGCAGGACGAGGGTGAACTCCACCATCGTCTGACCGTTCTCGCTCCTGCTCCGAAATTTCCTTGACATCCCAGTTGGCGGCTTTCTGGTTGATTGCGGTTGATAGTTCGGTGTCGATCTGAGGAGGGAGCGGGGCCTTTCGGGTGAAAGGCCCCGCGCCATGTACCTCTTCTTGCTGTGTCTTGCTGGTGGCTTAGAGGAACGTGATGACAGCGTCGATCGCGTCACTGATCGCGCCCGAGAGGAAGCCAAGCGCGACGACGACTCCGAGCGTGATGACGGCAAGAACCACGCCGTACTCCGCCATGGTCTGCCCCTCCTCACGCGTGCGGACCTGATCGAGCCAGTAAGTGAAGAACGTCATTCGATTCACCTCCCTTCCTCGCCTTGGGCGCGCCCCCCGGCGCGCTGACACTCGTAACGTCCGACGGACGAAAGTGTGGCGTTGGTGCAAATCGCG
>DASQGA010000308.1:0-10802 GCA_035632855.1 Gaiellaceae bacterium
CAAGAACGCCGACCCGGACGCCGGGTCGCACCAGGCAGGCGACCGCGTCACGCTCGGTTGGAGCGCCGACGCGACATTCGTAGTCGAAGACGAGGAGGACAATCGTGCTTGACCCCATCACCCGCCGCCAGCTGCTGCGGCGAGCGGCCGCGGGCGGAGCGGTTCTCTCCCTCCCGTCCCTCCTCGCCGCCTGCGGCGGAGACGGCGGGATCGAGGGGAGCGCCAACACCGAGACATCGGCCGCGCCGGCCGATACGACGCTCGCCGAGCAGCTCACGATCTCGAACTGGCCGCTCTACATCGACTTCGACGAGAAGACGAAGAAGCGCCCGACCCTCGAGCAGTTCCAGGAGGAGAAGGGTCTCCGGGTCAGGTATATCGAGGACGTCAACGACAACGAAGAGTGGTTCGGCAAGTTCCAGGCCCAGCTCGCGCAGGGTCAGGCAATCGACCGCGATATCACGATCCTCACCGACTGGATGGCCGCCCGGATGGTACGGCTCGGCTACGTCGAGAAGCTGAACAAGGCGGCGATCCCGAACAGCTCCAACCTCGTGAGTGCGCTCCGGAGCCCGGGCTGGGACCCGAAGCGCGAGTACAGCTTGCCGTGGCAGTCCGGGCTGACCGGCATCGCCTACAACGAGAAGGAGCTCGGCAAGGCGATCACCTCGATCGATCAGCTCTTTACCGACCCGGACCTAAAGGGCAAGATCACCTGCCTCTCGGAGATGCCCGACACGATGGGGCTGGTCATCTCCTCGAACGGCGACGACCCCTCCAAGGTGACGGACGAAGCGTTCGGCAAGGCGATCGACAAGCTCCAGGCCGCCGTCGACTCCGGTCAGATCCGGCAGTTCACCGGCAACAGCTACGCGCCTCTTCTCGCGAAGGGTGACGTCCTCGCCGCAACGGCGTGGTCGGGAGACGTCGTGCAGCTCCAGCTCGACAACCCGGACCTGAAGTACGTGATCCCGGACGACGGCGGCATGATCTGGACAGACAACATGCTGATCCCGACCGGCGCCGACATCTTCACCGCATCGACGTTCATGGACTTCGTCTACGACCCGAAGATCGCCGCGCAGATCGAGGCCTACGTCAACTACATCTGCCCGGTCGAGGGAGCCAAGGCAGAGCTCCTGAAGCTCGACCCGGACATCGCGAACAACAACCTCATCTTCCCCGACGACGAGACCCTCGCCCAGGTGAAGAGTTTCGACGCGGAAGCGGCCGACAACAGGGAGTACAAGGAGCAGTTCCAGACGGTCATCGGCGCCTGATGGTTGATCGGCAATTACCGCACCCACGGATGGCGGCCCAGACACGGCGCCAGGCCGCACCCTCGCCCTTGTCAAGGCTTCTAGCCTTGCCTGCGGACGATGGCACACCTTGGCTTGGTCTGGCCCGCCCCCGCGGGCACGCCAATCACCGACCAACCATCTAGGATGGTCTTTCACCGGTACCGCTGGCTGACGCCGTACCTGCTCCTGGCACCGGGGCTGGCGTTCCTCGCCGTCTTCTTCCTGATCCCGACGTACTACCTGGGAAACACGTCGCTCCAGTCGGGTGACCTCTTCGACGGGTACGTGTTCACCTGGGCCTGGGAGAACTACAAGAACGCGATCACGAGCTACGACGCGCAGTTCATCCGCTCGCTGGAGTACGCGGCGATCGCAACCGTGGTCGCGTTCCTGATCAGCTATCCGCTCGCGTACTGGATCGCGTTTCGAGGGGGGCGGTGGAAGAACCTGCTCCTGCTCCTGATCATCGCCCCCTTCTTCGTCACGTACCTGATCCGGACCCTCGCCTGGCAGATCATCCTGACCGACGACGGGTTCGTCGTCGAGACGCTCCGCACGCTTCATCTCCTCGATTCCGATGGCCGCCTGCTCGCCAGCTCGCTCGCAGTCGTCGCCGGCATCACCTACAACTTCCTGCCCTTCATGGCCCTGCCGCTCTACGTGAGCCTGGAGCAGATCGACCACAGGCTGATCGAAGCGGCCGAGGACCTGTACGCGAACCGAGTGACGGCCTTCTTCCGGGTCACGTTCCCGCTCTCCCTGCCGGGCGTCTTCGCGGGCACGCTCCTGACGTTCATCCCGGCGGCGGGCGACTTCATCAACGCGCAGCTGCTCGGGACGTCGCGCCAGTACATGATCGGAAACGTGATCCAGTCGAAGTTCAAGGTGATCGCTGACTATCCGCAGGCAGCAGCCCTCAGCTTCATCCTGATGGCCGCGATCCTCGTGATGATCCTCCTCTATACCCGTGTGATCGGCACGGAGAAGCTGACCGGATGAAAGCTCGAGAAAATGCTGCGCATTATCTCGAGGCGGGGCTAGTCCCTTCGCTTCGCTCGGGAGGATGCCGTTAATGACAGCCGGTACGGAAGCCGTCGCCCTTCGCAGGCCGCGCCCGTCGAGCTTTTCCCGCGGCGTCGGCTTCGTGCGCGCGCACGCCCTGACGGCGTTCGCGATCCTCGCCTTCCTCTACCTGATGCTCCCGATCGCGGTCGTGATCCTGTTCTCTTTCAACGACCCTGTCGGGCGGTTCAACTTCACGTGGCAGGGGCTCAGCCTGGACGCGTGGCTGCATCCCTTCGCGTACCCCGGCCTGGGCGAGGCCGTGAGGGTCAGCCTCGTGATCGCGGCGATCTCGAGTGTGGTCGCCACCGTCCTCGGGACGCTGATCGCGATGGCGCTCGTGCGCTACCGGTTCAGGGGGAGCGGCGCGACGAACCTGCTCATCTTCCTCCCCATGGCGACGCCCGAGATCGTCCTGGGCGCATCGCTCCTGACGCTCTTCCTGAACGTGGGAGTCCAGCTCGGCCTCGGCACCATCATCCTCGCGCACATCATGTTCAACATCAGCTACGTCGTCGTGACGGTGAAGGCGCGCCTGGTCGGCTTCGATCGCCACCTCGAGGAGGCGGCGATGGATCTCTACGCCAGCGAGCTGACCACTTTCCGCAAGGTGACGCTGCCCCTGATCGCGCCGGCGCTCCTCGCAGGCGCGCTCATCGCCTTCTCGCTCTCGATCGACGACTTCGTCATCACCTACCTGGTCTCCGGCGCGCAGACGACCTTCCCGCTCTTCGTCTGGGGGAGCGCCCGGGTCGCGGTGCCGCCGCAGATCAACGTGATCGGAACCATGATCTTCGGGGTCGCCATCCTCTTCATGCTCGCGAACGTCATCTTCCAACGCCGTCGCGGCTCGGCCGCCTGAAAGGAACCCCCATGAGCACCGAGCTGACCGCCATGTCCCCGGCCGAGCTGCAGCAGGCTGCGCGCGACCATCTCTGGATGCACTTCACGCGCATGTCGAGCTACCTGGAGGGCGACATCCCGATCATCGTCCGCGGTGACGGCTGTTACCTGGAGGACTCGAACGGCAAGCGCTACCTCGACGCGCTGGCGGGGCTGTTCGCCGTCCAGATCGGCTACGGCTTCGGCGAGGAGATGGGCGAGGCGGCAGCGGCGCAAATGCGCGAGCTCCCGTTCTACACCAACTGGAGCTACGCCCACCCGCGCGCCATCGAGCTGGCGGCGGAGATCGCTTCGCTCGCGCCGGGCGACCTGAACCGCGTCTTCTTCTGCTCTGGCGGCTCCGAGGCGGTCGAGTCGGCCTGGAAGCTTGCACGTCAGTACCACGCGGCCCGCGGCGAGCGTCGCTGGAAGGCGATCGCTCGTCGCATCGCCTACCACGGGACAACCATGGGTGCGCTCTCGATCAACGGGATCGCAGCGTTGAAGACGCCCTTCGAGCCTCTCGTTCCGGAGGCTTTTCATGTCTGGAACACGAACCGCTATCACCGCCCGCCCGAGGAGACGGAGGCCGAGTTCACGGCGTTCCTGATGGAGGATCTGGAGGAGACGATCCTCCAGGCCGACCCAGGCACCGTCGCGATGGTGATCATGGAGCCCGTCCAGAACGCGGGCGGCGCCCTCACGGCTCCGGAAGGGTACTGGCACGGAGTCCGCGAGATCTGCGACCGCTACGGGATCCTGCTCGTGGCGGACGAGGTGATCTGCGCCTTCGGACGACTTGGCCACTGGTTCGGCTCCGAGCGCTACGACATCAGGCCCGACATCGTCACGTGTGCGAAGGGGCTCTCGTCAGCTCACGCATCGATCGGTGCCGTGATCGCTCGCGACGCAATCATGGAGCCCTTCCTCGAGGGCACAGCGATGTACACCCACGGGATCACGTTTGGTGGCCATCCCGTCCAGGCCGCGATCGCCTTGAAGAACATCGAGATCATGAAGCGGGAACGGATCGTCGAGCACGTGGCCGAGACGCAGGACGACCTGAAGGGAAAGCTCTCGCAGCTGCTCGAGCTTCCGATCGTCGGAGATCTCCGCGGAACGGGGTTCTTCTACGCGCTCGAGCTCGTCAAGGACAAGGAGGCACGGGAGACGTTCAGCGAGGAAGAGTCCGAGTGGCTCCTCCGCGGCTTCCTGTCCGGGAAGCTCTTCGAACGCGGCCTGATCTGCCGCGCCGACGACCGCGGTGACCCGGTCATCCAGGTCTCGCCGCCGCTCATCGCGGGCGAAGCGGAGTTCGACGAGATCGTCGGCATCCTCGGTGACGTGCTCTCGGAAGCCTGGAGCGAGCTCGACAAGCGGCGCGGCGGGAAGAGCCTCTCGGCGGGCGCCCCCGAGGCTCCAACCGGCCCGGCCACGTAGTCACCCCCGGCTTCGACTCGCCAACGCCGCGAGGTCAGCGAAGGTTGTCCGACCGAGGATCTCGATCGTCGCGTCCCTGACCTCGGCCCACACCTCACGGAGCGACGCCCGAACGATCTCAGGGCAGGGGTCTGGGTTCCGCCTCGTCGCATACCCGATCGGCGCAAGTTGTCCCTGGAACAGGCGCACGACGCGTTCGAGAGTGATGTCCTCGGGGGCATTGTTCAGGCGGTAGCCGCCGTGCGGGCCACGTTCGGCACGGACGATGCCGGCCGTTCGGAGCGTCGGCATCACCTGCTCGAGAACCGAACGGGGCGCACCCGTGCGCGCCGCGATCTCGTCCAGCTTCAGTCCGCCGTCGGCCATCGCCAGGGCGAGCACAGCCCGCGTTCCGTAATCAGTTCGCTTCGAGATCCACATCGCAGTCCGCGCATTCTCGCTTGACGGCACCCAAGCCGTCGCGTAATCTCAGCGCCAGGTTGTAGACAATGTTTACTATTTCTGTAGAGAATACTCGTTCCTCGACCTCGGAAGGTCCATCACAGTGCAGAAGCTGATCGTCCTCGGATTCTTCGGCCTGATCGCCCAGCTCGTCGACGGGGCGCTCGGGATGGCCTACGGCGTCACGTCGACCTCACTCGTGCTCGCTGTCGGACTGAATCCCGCCGTGGCGTCGGCCTCGGTACACATGGCCGAGCTCGGCACCACGGTCGCGTCAGGCGCGTCGCACTGGCGGTTCGGGAACATCGACTGGCGGACCGTTCGGCGGATCGGCATCCCCGGAGCGGCGGGCGCGTTCCTCGGCGCCATCGTCCTGAGCTCCATCTCTGCCGAGGTTGCGAAGCCTTGGATGGCGGGAATCCTTTTCGCGCTCGGTCTCTACATCATCGCCCGGTTCACGTTTGGCCGTGTGCGGAAGCCGAAGGGCCGGCCGTACGTGCGTGGGCGCTACCTCGCCCCGCTCGGCCTCGGCGCCGGCTTCATCGATGCCACCGGGGGCGGCGGTTGGGGACCGGTCACGACGCCGACGCTTCTCGCGACTGGGAAGATGGAGCCCCGCAAGGTCATCGGGTCAGTCGACACGAGCGAGTTTCTCGTCGCCTTTGCCGCGAGCATCGGCTTCCTGCTCGCGCTCGGGAGTCAGGGAATCGCGTGGTCGGTGGTCGCTGCGCTCATGATCGGTGGCCTGGTCGCTGCGCCGGTCGCAGCGTGGCTCGTTCAGTTCGTCACCGCCGAGCTCCTCGGCGTGGCTGTCGGAGGCCTGATCGTCATGACGAACGCGCGCTCGATCTTCCAGGTGGCGGAAATCTCAGGCGACGTGCGAGGCGTCCTCTACGCGGCGATCGCGAGTGTGTGGGCGCTCTCGGTCGGGTTCGTTGTCGCGCGTCACCGTCGCGAAGGCCGCCCGCTCACCACTCGTTCGAGCGGCCGCCCCGCGCCTGCGACTGACGCTCTGGGTTAGCTCCGCTTCGCGCGCTTCCGCTCGGGGTCGTAGACCGGGTGCCGGACGATTTCCCCGGCGACCGTACTCTCTCCGACCCGGGCCTCGACCTTCTGCCCAGGCTCTCGCAGCTCCTTCTGGATCTTCGCGAGCCCGAGCGTCTTGCCGCCGAGGTGGGGCGACTCGACCGCCTGCGTGACCAGCCCGACTTCCTCATCGTCGACGAGAAGCGGCGCTCCGCTCGCCTCGTCGCCGCCCGACTCGAGCACCACGCTCGTCAGGCGAAGCTGGGTGGCATCCCGATCGCGCTCGATTGCCTCGCGCCCCTGGAACTCACCCTTCCCGAGATCGACCGCCCATCCCAGTCCCGCCTCCCACGGCGAGACGGTGGGGTCGTACTCGATGCCGCCGATGATGAAGCCGCCCTCGATCCGGAAGAGGTCGAGCGCCACCATCCCGATCAGCTTCATGCCCTGGGGCTCGAGCGCTGCGAGCAGAGCGTCCCAGAGCTCGAGCGCGCGGTCGCGCTCAACCCAGAGCTCGTACCCGAGCTCGGCCGTGTACCCGAGCCGCGTCATGAAGACCGGGATGCCGGCGATCGATACGTCCTCGCGGAACGTGTAGTAGGGGAAAGCCTCGTTCGAGAGGTCTGCCTCGGTCAGGCCCTGGAGCATCTCGCGGCTCTTGGGCCCCTGGAGGCAGAGGTGGGGCATGGCGTCCGTGAGCTCGCGAACCTCGATGCCCTCCGGCGCCTGGTCGCGAAAGATGCCGTAGTCGGCGTCGTTCGCGCCGCAAAAGCGGATCCGGTCCGGCGAGCGCCGCATGACCGTGCAGTCGTCCACCATCTTCCCGTTCACGTCTGTCAGCGGGCCGTAGGCGATCTGGCCCTCGCCGAGCTTCGAGACATCGCGAGCGACGATCGTGTTCACGTAGTCCTGTGCGCCCGGCCCCTCGATGTCGACCTTCCTGAGCATCGTGAAGTCCATGAGGCCCGCCGCTTCGCGGACGGCACGGTATTCCTCCTCCGTGTGGGTCACGACCAGCGGCGCCCAGTAGCCGAAAAGGTCCATCCACTGGTCGGTCAGCGCCTCGAGGCGCGGGTAGAACGCGGTCTCCTTGCTCATGCTGTCTCCGTTTCGTCCGTTGGGGCTCCGACCGCCGCCGCCTCCCGCGCCGGCCGCTCCGGCACGAGGTCGAGAGACTCGAGCACGAGCTCTGAGAGCTCGCGGAGCTCGATCTCTCCCTCGTGGCCGGAGGTCTTGATCGCGTCCTCGTACATCGTCACGTCCTTGGGGCAGGCGACCACGAAGTAGTCGAGGCCTCCGAGTGCGACCGCCTCGTCGATCCGCTGCTCGCTCGGCCTGCGCGCGCCCTCTGCCTTCAGCTCCTTCATCCAGATGCGGCCACCGCCGGCACCGCAGCAGAAGGAGTTGTCGCGATTCCGAGGCATCTCGACCAGCTCGATGCCGAGCGCTGCGAGGACCTGGCGGGGAGCGTCGTAGACGCCGTTGTAGCGGCCGAGCGTGCAGGGGTCGTGGTAGGTGACCCGGTACCCGAGGCCCTTGGGCCGGAGGCGGCCTGCCTCGATCAGCTCGAGGAGGAGCTGGGAGTGGTGGACGACGTCCCAGCTCCCGCCGAAGTCCGGATACTCGTTCTTGAGCGTATGGAACGTGTGCGGGTCGGAGGAGAAGATGCGGTCGAAGCTGCACCCCGAGATCGTCTTGATGTTCTCCTCCGCGAGCGAGGCGTAGAGCCCTTCCTCGCCCGCGCGACGAACGTCGCAGCCGCCGGTCTTCTCCGCGTCGAAAAGGATCCCGAAGTCGACGACCGCGTGCTGGAGGATCCGGGCGAGTGCCTGCGTCGCCCGCTGGTTCCGCGGGTCGAAGGACGCGTAATCGCCCACGAACCAGAGGTGCTCCGCGGCCTCTCTGCGGATGTCCTTCACCTCGAAGTCGAGCTCGCGGGTCCAGCGGGCGCGCTTGCGCTTCGCCTCCCCGAAGGAGTTGCCCGACGTGTGGATGGTCTCGAACGTCTGCTGGAGCATGGAGTCCATCTCGCCCTGCTCGACGAGCCGCCTCCGCATCTGGTTGATGATCGGAACGTGCTCGATCCCGACCGGGCAGATCTCGACGCACGCCATGCACTGCATGCACGACCAGAGCGTCTCCGGCCGGATCGGGTCGCCGAGGATCGATCCCTTCTCCTCGTAGAGCGGTTCGACGTGGAGCGAGTGGCGGATGCCCATCGATCCCTCCGCGTACTCGCGCAGGTCGAGCACGAGGTCGCGGGGTGACAGCGGGTAGCCCGAGAGCGTCGCTGGACAGGCGGCATGGCACTTGCCGCACTTGGTGCAGGCATCGAGGCTCACGAGGTGCTTCCACGAGAGGTCGTCGATGAGGCCGTAGCCGACCTCCTCGGCCTTGGCGTTCGGCGGGATCGGCGGGAGCTTCTTGCCGGCGGTGTCGTCCCGAAGTGCGACCGCGGCCGGCCCGGTCAGCATGTGCACGGCCTTCGTGAACGGGATCGAGGCGACGAAGGCGAGCGCGGCGACCCCGTGCACCCACCACTGGGCGAAATGCGCGCTCTGCGCCGTGTCTCCGGTGAGCCCGAGGCTCCGGAAGCCCTGGCCGGCGGCCCAGCCGAGGGGCGACCAGACCTCGAAGGCGGGGTCGAGCTCGGCGATCCGGAAGGATTCGAGCAGGAAGCCGGTCAGGGCGAGGAAGAAGAGGATCCCGAGGAAGAGCCAGTCGCCGATTACGTAGGGCTTGCGGTCGTACTCCCCCTCCGCGCGGTCGGGCCGCCAGTAGTCGAGGCGGAACGGCCGTAGGATCCCGCGCTTCACCGCCATGATCGCGAGCCCGACGATCAGCGCGACGCCGAAGACGTCCAGGAAGAGCGAGTAGCCGAGGTAGAACCAGCCCTCGAAGAAGTGGAAGTCGAGCACCGGCCCGGCGAAGTCGTCCTGGAAGGCCAGGATGGCCGTGCCCGCGAAGAGCACCATGAACCCGTAGAAGATGAGCAGATGGCCGAGACCGGCGGCGGGATCCCGCTTGCGGATCCACGAGTGGGTGACGACGGTCTCTGCGACCCGCCGGAGGCGCCGCTCGGGCCGGTCGACCTTGAAGGCCCCTCGTCCCCGGCGGTACTTGAGCGCCAACCTGGCGACGCCCCAGACGAAGATCGCCGTCGAGACGACGATCAGCACGTACCAGAGGACGATCTGCCAGGTGTCGAGGTTCGCGAAGGTCTCGCGCGTCTCGGTGGCGGCTGCCAGCACAGGTGAGGCTAGGTGGACGCCAATTACCGATCAACCATCTAAAAGAGCTTCTCGAGCTCGTCCGCGACCTCGAAGAGGTCGGCGACGGCCCCGTAGTGAGCGACGTTGAAGATCGCCGCCTCGGGATCCGTGTTCACGGCGATGATCGTCCCCGCCGTCTTCATGCCCGCGAGGTGCTGAACCGCGCCCGAGATCCCGAGGGCGAGATAGACCTTCGGCTTCACGGTCTTGCCGGACTGACCGACCTGGCGCGCGTTCGTCATCCAGCCGGCGTCGACGATCGGGCGGGAGACCGAGAGCGTCGCGCCCATCCGGTCGGCGAGCTCCTCGAACTGCCCGATCGCGTCCTTCTCGCCGACGCCGCGGCCGATCGAGAGAAGGAACTCGGCGGTCGTGATGTCGACGTCCCCTTGTTCGACCTCCTCGAAGTCGATGTGGCGGGCGCGCGACTCGGCCGCGGGCGCGGTGATCTCGGCCACGGTTGCCGAGCCGGCGCCCTCGGCGGGCGCCCACGTGGTCGGCCGGAGGAGGAGCATGACGCAGTCCTGGCCAGGGAACTCGAGCTCGGCGTTGACCTTGGCACCGTAGTACGACCTCTGTGCGATCAGCGAGCCGCTCTCCGAGTTGACGGCGAAGACATCCGAGGCATACCCGAGCCCGAGCTTCGTGGCGACCGCAGGCGCGAAGTCCATGCTGTTCACGGTGAAGCCGAGCAGGACGGCATCCGGCCGGCGCTCCGCGATCACCGCCTCGAGCGCCGCTTGGTAGACATCGTTCTCGAACTCCTCGGCCTCGACGCCCACCGTGACGATCTCGTCCACGCCCGCGACGTCGACCTGGCCTGTGAGGCTCGGCGGGTCCTTGGCGATCACGACGGCTGTGACCGGGCTGCCGACGTCCTTGGCGGCCGTCACGAGCTCGAGCGTCACCGGTCGTACCTGGCCGCGAAGGTGCTCTGCGACGACGAGAACGCCCGCCATCAGACCAGCCGCTCCTTGACGATCTCCGCGATCCGCTGCGCGACCGCCTCCGGGCTCCCGTTCAGCATCTCGGCCCCCTCGCCCTTCGTCGGGACGAACATTCGGCGCACGCGGGCGGCCGGCTCGCCGAGGTCGCCGGGGTCAATCTCTTCGATCTCCATCTGCTCGGCCTGCTTGATGGCGCGAAGCGTCGCGTAGCGCGGCTCGTTGATCCCGGTCTGGATCGTGAGCACGGCCGGCGTATCCACCTCGACGACGTCGACCAGGCCGCCTTCCAGCTCGCGGCTCGCGCGGGCCTTCCTGGCGTCGTGGTCGTAGTCGAGCTTCCGGACGACCGCTACACGCGGGAGGCCGAGCAGCTCCGCCAGCGCCACGCCCGTGGTGGCCTGGACGGCGTCCGCAGACTGGACGCCGCAGAA
>DASQGA010000309.1:0-3593 GCA_035632855.1 Gaiellaceae bacterium
CGTGAAGAACGTCGACGGCGGCGTCTTCTACGGCGACCAGTACCTCCAGTGGACCTTCTCCACGGATTACTGGGGGACGCGAAACTATCTCGCGCAGGTGGGTGCGGGCAGCCTTCCTGGCTCGGCCTTCAACGAGACGCACTGGAACCACCCCGAGTTCAACAAGCTCTACAAGCAGGCGCTCGCGGCCGTGGACGAGGAGCAGCGCTGCGCGCTCATCCGCGAGATGCAGCAGATCGAGTACGACGAGGGCGGGCAGATCCTCTGGGGGTTCAAGAACCTCATCGATGCCCACAGCAAGGAGATCGTGGGCTTGAAGCCCGACCGGGGAACGCTCAACCTGAACAAGTACGGAAACGGGTTCCGGACGATCGGCTTTGCCTAGAGCGCCCGAAACCGAGGAGATCGGGCCCGTCGAAAGCGGGCCCGATCTCCTCGCCCCGGTGTCCGCCGAGGCCGTGGTCAGCAGGGACCCGCTGACCGCAGGGTTCCTTAGCGAGACGGGCACCGCTCTTCCGCGTCGGCACAGGCGGCCGAGGGTCTTTCGGGGTATCACCGGCTTCATCGTCCGGCGGACGCTGCTCGGCGTCCTCACGCTCTTCGTCGCCTCGATCATCATCTTCGCGGCCACCCAGGCGCTGCCCGGCGATCCAGCCCGGGCGATCCTCGGCCGCACTGCTACCCCGGAGTCGCTGGCCGCGCTCCGGGAGCAGCTCAACCTCGACCGGCCGGTCGTCGGGCAGTACTGGGACTGGCTGTCTGGAGTCGTCAGAGGTGATCTGGGGGACTCGCTCGTCGCCGGGCGGCCGGTAACCGAGCTCCTGGGGTCGCGGATCGTCAACTCGGCGTTCCTCATGCTCATCTCGGCGCTGATCAGCGTTCCGCTCGCGATCCTGATCGGCGCCGTTTCCGCCCGCCGCCGCGACGGGCCGATCGACCACGCACTCTCGGTGCTCACGCTCGCACTCGCCGCGCTGCCGGAGTTCGTCGTCGGGATCGCGTTCGTAGTCCTGCTCGGCACGACCGTCTTCACCGTGCTCCCGCCCGTCTCGCTCATCCCACCCGACAGCTCACCCTGGAACTACCCCAAGGAGCTCATCCTGCCGACCCTGACCCTTGTCGTCGCCGTGACGCCTTACATCGCGCGGATCATGCGGGCGTCGATGGTCGAGGTGCTCGAGAGCGAATACGTCGAGATGGCGAGGCTCAAGGGGCTTCGCGAGCGGAAGGTGGTCTGGCGTCATGCTCTCCCGAACGCCATCGCCCCCACGATCCAGGTGACGGCGATCAACCTTGCCTATCTGGCCGGGGGCATCGTCGTCGTCGAGTTCGTGTTCGCCTACGCCGGGATCGGCGCGGCGCTGGTGGACGGCGTCGCGAACCGCGACATCCCGATCGTCCAGGCCGTTGCGTTGCTCATCGCCGCCGTCTACGTCGTGCTCAACCTCATCGCTGACGTTGCCACGATCCTCGTCAGCCCGCGCGTGCGAACGGCACTCCGATGACGACGGCCACAGCTCCCGCGGGACCCGCATTCGTCGCCCCCAAGCAGCGCCGTCCGTGGGTGGCCCTCGTCCTGGGGGCGTGGGGGCAGGCGCGGACGAAAATCGGCCTCGCTCTCGTCCTCCTGCTCGTCGGCTCCGCTCTGATCGGGCCGCTGTTCGCGCCTGCCGAGCCGGCCGAGTTCGTGGCGGCCCCGTTCGCGGAGCCGTCCGGGGACGCGCTTCTCGGTACCGACAACCTTGGACGCGACGTTCTCAGCCGCTTTCTCTGGGGCGGCCGTTCCGTCCTCGCGCTGGCGATCCTTTCCACGCTTATCGGCGTCAGTCTCGGAGTCGCGGTCGGTCTCGTGGCGGCGTACGCGCGCAACGTCCTCGACGACGTGCTCATGCGCACCATGGACGTCATCCTCGCCTTCCCGCAAATCGTCCTCGCTCTTGTCGCCGTAGCGACCGTGGGCCCCAAGCTGTGGCTGCTCGTGCTCGTGGTCGGGATCACGACCGCGCCGCGCGTCGCCCGAGTCGTTCGCGGCGCTGCCCTCGACGTGGTCGAGCGGGACTTCGTACGCGCCGCCGAGGGCATCGGCGTCTCGCGAAACAAGATCCTCTTCGGCGAGGTGCTGCCGAACGTGACCAGCCCTCTCGTCGTGGAGGCGAGTCTCCGTCTGACGTTCTCGATCGCGCTCATCTCCGCTTTGAGCTTCCTCGGCTTCGGGCTTCAACCCCCCGCGGCCGACTGGGGTCTCATGATCAACGAGAACCGCTTGGGCCTGGAGATCCAGCCCTGGGGGGTCGTCCTCCCCGTGATTGCCATCGGCCTCCTCACGATCGGCACGAGCCTGATCGGAGACGGGTTCTCACGCGCCTCGATCGGAATCCAGCGGGGCGCGCGCGCGGAGTGAGCACTCCGTCCCAGGAGCTCGAAGGACAGCAACGCAGGGCCGTCGTCGAGGTCGACGATCTTCGCGTCGATGTGGTCGAGCAGGGCCTCGACATCGTCGACGAGATCTCGTTCCAGATCGACGCCGGCGAGGTGCTCGGGCTCGTGGGCGAATCCGGCTCGGGCAAGACAACGGTCGGCCTCGCCCTCATGGGCCACACGAGGCGAGGGGCGCAGATCGCGCGAGGGCGGATCCTCATCGAGGGACGCGACATCCTGAAGCTGCGGCCAGGCGAGGTGCGCGCCCTGCGTGGGCGAACCGTCTCCTACGTCCCTCAGGATCCAGCCTCGGCGCTCAACCCGGCGATCCGGATCGGCACCCAGCTCGAGGAGACTCTTTCGGCGCACGAGTTCGGCTCGTCTCGGGCGGAACGGCGTGAGCGACTCGACGAGATGCTCGACGAGGTGCTCCTCCCCCGCGACCAGCGCTTCCTCGCACGCTATCCCCACCAGCTCTCGGGGGGCCAGCAGCAGCGCGTCGGCCTGGCGATGGCCTTCTCCTGCCGCCCGAGCGTGATCGTTCTCGACGAGCCCACCACGGGGCTCGACGTGACGACGCAGGCTCACGTGCTCGACACAGTGCGCGACCTCTGCAGCGTCCACCGGGTCGCGGCGCTCTACGTGAGCCACGACCTCGCCGTTGTGTCTTCTCTCGCGAGCCGCGTCGCGGTCATGTACGCCGGCCGCATCGTCGAGCTGGGTCCTCGCAACGAGCTCTATCACGCGGCGGCTCACCCCTACGCGCGCCGCCTCATCGAGGCGATTCCCGAGATATCGGGGCGCCATGCGCTCGTCGGCATCCCCGGCACCGCTCCTCGGCCCGGCCACCGGCCGAGCGGGTGCTTCTTTACGCCGCGCTGCACATACGCCGTCGAGCAGTGCGCCCGGGAATTCCCGCCGGTCGAGCGGGTCGGCGAGGCCCACGAGGTGCGCTGCTACCGGCACGACGACGTGCTGGCAGAAGCGACCCGCGACCGGAAGCCCGCCCAGCCGCTGGGCGCAGTCGCCCCGGAGGAAGGAGTGATCGCGGCGGACCGGATCACCGCCTCCTACGGCGAACGGGAGGTGCTGCACGACGTCAGCCTCGCCGTCCAGCCGCAGGAATGCCTCGCACTGGTGGGCGAGTCCGGCTCCGGAAAGACGACGCTCGCTCG
>DASQGA010000310.1:0-2102 GCA_035632855.1 Gaiellaceae bacterium
GTTGCCCGGACGATGTGGGTGATGACCTTTCACGCCGCCTGCGGGCGGATTCTCCGGCGGGAGGCGCCGCGCCTCGGCTACAAGTCGAACTTCACGATCTACGACCAGGCCGACCAGATCCGGGTCGTCAAGCAGTGCCTGGAGGAGCTCGATCGCGATCCGAAGCGGTTCGTCCCGCGTGGCATCCACGCGCAGATCTCGAGCGCCAAGAACACGCTCGTCGACGCCGAGGAGTATCGAGCCCGGGTCGCCTCGTTCTACGACCAGACCGTGGCCGACGTCTACGACCTCTACCAACGGCGGCTCTTCGCATCGAATGCGCTCGATTTCGACGACATGGTCATGCTGACTGTGCAGGTGCTGGAGCGGTTCCCGGAGGCGCGTGCGCGCTGGCAGAAGGCGTTCCGCTACGTCCTCGTGGACGAGTACCAGGACACGAACCACGCGCAGTACCGCCTTCTCCAGCTTCTGGCCGGCAAGCACAGAAACGTGTGCGCGGTCGGCGATCCCGATCAGTCGATCTACGCGTTCCGCGGCGCGGACATCCGGAACATCCTCGAGTTCGAGAAGGACTTCGGCGAAGTCAAGGTGATCCCGCTCGAACAGAACTACCGCTCCACGAACTCGATTCTCGAGGCGGCGAACGCGGTCATCTCCCACAACCGCGAGCGCAAGCCGAAGAACCTGTGGAGCGAGCTCGGCGAGGGCGAGCCCGTGCGTGTCCTCGAGGTCGAGGACGAGCACGCGGAGGCCCGCTTCGTGGCCTCGGAGATCACGTCGCTCATCGACCAGGACTACGCGAGCTCGGAGATCGCGATTTTCTACCGGACGAACGCGCAGTCGCGCGTGATCGAGGAGTCGCTCGGGACCACGCGGATCCCGTACCAGGTGATCGGCGGGCCTCGCTTCTACGAACGGGCCGAGATCAAGGACGCCGTCGCCTACCTCCAGGTGATCGACAACCCGGCCGACGCCGTCTCGCTCTCGCGGATCGCGAACCGACCGAGGCGCGGGATCGGCGATACGACGATCGCCCGGCTCGCTACATTCGCGGACGCCCAGAACATCCCGCTCTGGGAGGCCCTCGGCCGGGCCGACGAAGCGGGCGTGGGGACGGCGCCGCAAAAGGCGGTGGCGAAGCTCCGCCTGCTGCTCGAGTCACTCATGGCCTCCTCCCAGGAGCTCACCGTCCCGGAGCTCGTCGAGGCCGTGTACGACCGGAGCGGTTACGTCGAGGCGCTCGAGGCGGAGCGGACCGTCGAGTCGCAGGGCCGGCTCGAGAACCTCATGGAGCTCGTCGGCGTCGCACGGGAGTACCAGCAGGCAGCCGATGATCCGACCCTCTCCGAGTTCCTCCAGCAGATCTCCCTCTATTCCGACCAGGACGACCTGGAGGAGGAGGGCGGGAAGGTAACCCTCATGACCCTGCATAACGCCAAGGGCCTCGAGTTCCGCGCCGTCTTCCTGGTCGGGATGGAGGAAGGAGTCTTCCCGCACGCCCGGTCGCTAGAGGAGCAGGGGCTCGAGGAGGAGCGGCGGCTCTGCTACGTGGGGCTCACTCGGGCGCAAGAGCGCCTAGTGCTCTTGCACGCTTCTGCTCGCTCCCTTTGGGGTTCCCGAAACTACAACCTGCCAAGCCGCTTCCTCGACGAGTTGCCGGCAGACCACGTCGAGCGGGAACGGCTGCGGCCCACTTCCTGGTCGTCATACGGCGTGCCCGCGCAGTCCATTGCGCCAACGCGAGAGGTCCCCGAGCTCTCAACCGGCGACACGGTGCGCCATTCGACCCTCGGCGAGGGTGTGGTCACGAGGATCGAGCGGGACGGCACGGTGACCGTGCGCTTCGCGGAGGACGGCGCCGAACGTCGCCTCATGCTCGACTACGCACCCCTCGAACGCATCGCCGGCTAGGAGGGCTCGGCGAAACGCAGCTGTGCCGCCGGGCCGCGCTGCTCGCCCCGAGGCGGCGTGCTCCGTCGCACCGATAGCGCTGCTATCGGCACTCCCTGCGTCCTTGCCTCGGAACGACCATCGCACCCCGACGACGAGCGGAGTCCCACCAATCCCACCTAGATCGGCGAAATGGGCTCGAGCACCTCGAG